>JBBRJE010000005.1:0-25576 GCA_038219845.1 Bacteroidia bacterium | reverse complement strand
TATTTCGTATAACGTATAACGTAAATACAGCGATACTGTTTAATTAAAGAGATGCCCCTGTATTCTACGCAATACGAAATACGTTATACGAAATACGTGATACGTTATACGACACACAAGTAATGGAACGCAACATAGTACATATTGATTTAGACTCATTTTTTGTCTCTGTGGAAAGGCTGATTAACCCGGCGCTTATGGGTAAGCCCGTAATGGTAGGAGGCACCAGCGACCGTGGCGTGGTGGCCTCCTGCAGTTACGAAGCACGTGAGTTTGGCATTCATTCGGCGATGCCCATGAGAACCGCCAGGCAGCTTTGTCCCGAAGCGATTATTGTGAAAGGCGATTCGGAACAATACAGTAAGTATTCCAACCTCATCACGGACATCATCAACGAGGATATGCCTTTATATGAGAAGACCTCCATCGACGAATTTTATATCGACCTCACGGGGATGGACCGTTATTTTGGCTGCTATAAGATGGCTACTGCGCTAAGGCAAAAAATTATGAAAGAAACGAATCTGCCCATCTCCTTCGCGCTCTCTTCCAATAAAACAGTATCCAAGGTAGGAACGGGAGAAGCGAAACCCAACGGGCAGAAAGAAATCCCCTGGGGTACAGAGAAAAATTTTTTAGCCCCGCTATCTATTCGTAAAATTCCCATGGTTGGCGATAAAACTTACCAGCTTTTACGCGGCATGGGGGTATTATGGATACGTACCCTGCAGGAGATGCCCTCTGAACTGATACAGCAGGTGCTCGGCGAAAATGGATCGGTGATCTGGAAGAAGGCCAATGGCATTGATAATTCACCCGTGGTCCCTTATTCCGAACGTAAGTCTATTTCCACCGAACGCACTTTCGATAAAGATACCATTGATGTGAAAGCGCTGAAAGGAGTGTTAATAGGTATGACGGAGAAGCTCGCGTTCCAACTGCGTAGCGAGCAGAAGCTCACCGCCTGCCTCACGGTGAAGATACGTTATTCTGATTTCAATACCTATACGATGCAGGCACGTATCGCATATACTTCGCTCGATCATGTACTGATAGAGAAAGTATCGGCCCTGTTTGATAAATTATACCAGAAAAGAATGCTTATACGATTAATCGGGATCCGGTTTAGTCATTTGATCCAGGGCGGGCACCAGTTTAATATGTTTGAGGATACCGTGGAACAGATACAGCTTTACCAGGCCATGGATAAACTGCGTAACCGCTACGGGTCCGATGCGGTGAACCGCGCTGCAGGAATGGATTTCAAGCCGCATGGATTGAATGCATTCAATGGGATCAGGAGATGAATACAAAAATCAATTTCAAATTCCGTTGGCTGAAGCCAACGGCAATGAAGCCAACGGCAATGAAAGGCTGCGATTCGTTGTCAGAAAGCTGCGATTCGTTGTCGGGTAAATATTGCCAGCCAATGAAGGCGGCGATTCATTGTCAGAAATTTATTCAAAGCAATGAACTACGGCCTTTCATTGCCGTTGGCTTCAGCCAATGGCACCATGGATTGATGTATTCAAAATAGTAATGTTTAATAAATGTATAAAAAATCATTGAATAAACTGCGCAACAGGAATGGATTTAAAAACACAGCAATTATGCATTCAATGGGATCAGGAGAGCGTCTTTATACTAAATACTAAATACTAAACACTAAACATCTTGCTCCTAAACTGTCATACCTATTATAGCTTTTGCTACGGCACTTTTTCGGTGGAAGAATTACTGAATGAAGTGGAGCGCCATGGATATTCTGAATTCGTGCTCACGGATATCAATAATACTTCTGCTGTTTTGGATTCCATCCGCCTGGCCGGGGTACGGGGTATAAAACCATTGGTGGGCATTGATTTTCGTAATAACGCACAACCCCAATATATTGGCATCGCCCGCAATAATAATGGCTTCAAGGAACTCAATGAACATCTCTCGCAACATTTACATGCCAATAAAAATTTTGAGGCAATAGCCCCGGGGTTTAATGATGCGTATATTATCTATCCTTTAGCTGCGTATAAAGGCCAGCTATTAAAGGAGAATGAATTTATCGGCATCTCCGTGAAAGAGCTGCAGAACTTACCTTTCCTGCCTATACGTACGCTTGTGAAAAAAATGGTAGTGCTGCAAACTGCATCCTTTGCGGGAAAGCGCGGGTTTAATGCACACCGCCTTTTACGCGCCATCGACACCAATAACCTCCTCAGCAAATTGCCTTTAGATCAGCAAGCCAAAGGCACGGAGATGATGCTGAGCAAAACGGAGCTGCTTGCGGCCTTTGCGCAATACCCACAGATTGTAGCCAATACGCGGCAGATCATGGATGACTGTACTATTCATTTTGAATATGGAAAGCTCGCAAATAAAAATCTTAAATATTATTCTACATCTATTGCAGATGATGTAGCCTTATTGCGTGATGAATGTATGAAAGGGCTGAAGTACCGCTATCCCATGCCTTCAGCAGAGGTAATGCAACGCGTAGAAAAAGAGCTCGATGTGATCACTCAGTTAAATTTCTCTTCCTATTTCCTTATCAACTGGGATATCATCAAATATGCGCAGCACAAAAATTATTATTATGTAGGCCGGGGCAGCGGAGCGAATAGTATCATAGCGTATATCCTACGCATCACTGATGTGGATCCGATTGAGCTGGATCTTTATTTCGAACGTTTCATTAACCTCTACCGTAATAATGCACCCGATTTTGATATGGACTTCTCCTGGACCGACCGCGATGATATCACGGATTATATTTTTAAGCGCTTCGGTTATGAGCGTACCGCTTTATTGGGTGCCTATAATACTTTCCAGCATGACGCTGTGATACGGGAGCTGGGGAAAGTTTTCGGCATCCCTGCCGGGGAGATCGACCGCCTGCAGCACGCAGAGAAATACGCGGATATCGACGGCATGGGAAAATTAGTTTTACGTTATAGCCAGCTCATCAAAGGCTTCCCCAGCCATTTAAGCATCCATTCCTCCGGCATCATCATTTCGGAAGCGCCCATCTCCTATTATTCGGCAACGAGCATGCCGCCCAAAGGCTATCCTACCACGCAGTTCAGCATGCTCGAAGCGGAAGATATAGGATTGTATAAATTTGATATTTTAAGTCAGCGCGGCCTGGGTAAAATAAAGGATTCATTGCAAATTGTGAAGGATAATAAAGGAGTGGATATTGATATTCATAATCTCCATGATTTCAAGAAAGATGAAAAGATAAAAGCCTTATTACGCAAAGGGAATACCATTGGATGCTTTTATGTGGAATCGCCGGCCATGCGTATGCTGCTTGCAAAATTAAGGGCCGATGATTATTTGCGATTGGTGGCTGCGAGCTCCATCATCCGGCCGGGCGTAGCTAAGAGCGGGATGATGCGCGAATATATTATACGCTACCGCGATGAGAGCCTGCGTAGCAAAGCAAGAGCGCAGCTCCCTGAATTGTATGATCTGCTGGAAGAGACCTATGGCGTGATGGTATACCAGGAAGATGTGATCAAAATAGCGCATTTCTTTGCGGGCCTTACTTTAGCAGAAGCCGATTACCTGCGTCGTGGCATGTCGTGGAAATTCAAGCAGCGCAATGAATTCGCGCTGGTGCAAGAAAAATTCTTCAATAATTGCAGTAAAAAAGGGTATGATGATACGCTGGTTCGCGAGATCTGGATCCAGATTGAAAGCTTTGCCAATTTCGCTTTTTCCAAAGGGCATTCGGCAAGCTATGCTGTGGAAAGCTACCAGGCTTTATTCCTGAAAGCTTATCATCCGCTGGAATATATGGTAGCTACGCTCAATAACGGGGGCGGCTTTTACCGCAAGGAATTATATATACACGAGGCGCGGATGCATGGTGCCGAGATCATCCACCCTTGCATCAATAACAGCGGGCTACAATGTACCATACAGGGGAGTTCCATTTATCTTGGCTTGAACATGGTAGGAGAACTGGAAGCGAATACTATCGAAAATATTATTACTGAACGTTCACAAAATGGTTTGTTTAAGAGCATGCATGATTTTGTAAAACGTGTTCCTGCTTCTATTGAACAGATGCGGTTGCTTATTCGTGCGGGTACGTTTGCATTCACCAACCGAAAGAAAAAAGAATTGCTTTGGGAGATACATTCCATTTTGCAACCCGTAAAAATTCCAAGACACAACAAAGAATTATTTGAAACGGAAATAAAAAAATGGAGACTGCCCGAACTCATAGAATCCCCAATTGACGAGGCTTTTGATGAGATGGAATTATTTGGTTTCTCTTTCTGTTCTCCGTTTGAATTATTAAAAGATAAATTGCCAAGTGACTTAAAAACACAGGATTTAAAAGAGTATATCAATAAAATAATTTCTATTGTAGGTTATATGGTCACATATAAAAATACCCGCACCTCCAAAGGCGAAGGCATGTATTTCGGCACTTTCATTGACCTGGAAGGCTGTTGGATCGACACCGTGCATTTCCCGCAGAGCGCAAAGCAATATCCCTTCACTGGTTCGGGGTGTTATGAGCTGCGGGGAAAAGTGGTGGAAGAGTATGAATTCACCAGCATAGAAGTGGGCTATATGAAACGGCTGGCGATGGTGGACCGGGAGGTTTTTACTGCACCTTTGGTTAAAGAGAAGTGATGAAGCCTCTTCCATTAAACGGGATAAATTAAATTGGACAAATCCGGAATTTGATTCCGGATTTGTCCGAGCGGCTGGAGATTATGTATAGGGAGAAGATGGTGGAAAATGTTGTTCTATGATAATGGAGATATAAAATTAATAAAGTCAAATGTTGCAAACGCGAATATTTTTATAGATTCACAATTAAAATAAAACAATCCAATGGAACTAACCAAAGAACAATCCGAAATTATCAATAGCTCCGGTAACATAAAAATAAATGCAGTTGCCGGCTCGGGGAAAACCACTACCATTATTGAATATGCTAATGCCAGACCCAGGGAGAGCAGGATACTTTATCTTGCATTTAATAAATCTGTAAAACTGGAAGCCGTGAAGAAGTTTGCCAGTGCAGGGCTCAAACTAAAGTTAATTCAACAAAAGAAAAAAACCAAGCAGTTATTCTTACATCTATAATATTATATATTTGCACTCATCCCTTTGATTGATTCGGTAGACTAAAAAAAACTTTTAAAAAGAATATGAATTTCAGAGCATCATTTTGCGATCCTTTTAAAACGGAGATTATTGATCTCGGCGATATAAATGAAGATAAGATTATTGAAACGTTTGAGAAAATTGTCTGCACGGGCATTTTAAGAAAAATGGAAAATGTAAGCAGCGATGATATTTATTATTCGCCTTCGCTTGAAATAGAAAACAAAGACAACAAAAACGGATTGTCAATTTCAGCCGTTGGTGATGCAGCAAATTTTGAGTTTTATATTTTTTATAAACGCCCGAAAATGATATCCGGATTTATGGGGCTCACAAAAAAGATGAATGAAAATTACCTGAGTGATATTACTGAACAAACAACTGCAGACGTATCAACGTGTTTAAATGCGTTGATGAAAAATGACCTGGATTTTCTCGAAAATAAAATAGGAAAATAAAATATCCATATAAAAAATACATTTGCAACTCATGAACAATCTATTTAACCCCAAAGTCAAAGAAGAAATTCTTTCCCGAATTGATAAACTTACCCCCGATACAAAAGCAGTATGGGGCAAGATGAATGTGAACCAGGGCATATGGCATATGGCCAAAGCCTTTGAAATTGCCACCGGCAAATTGAATGCTACACCTACAAAAGTGCCCTCAATACCCAAATGGTTGCTGAAATTTTTTCTTTTAAATATGAGGCCGCCTAAAGGAAGAGCAGAAACATTCGAGGAAATGAATACTGTTTCAAAGGGAATTAATCCCGATGATTTTGAAGCGGAACGCAACAAACTTAAAGCGGCCGTGGAAGAATTTTATAATTCTAATTCGTTGTTGCCGGAAAATAAAATCGCTGGTAAATTCAGTAAAGATGATTGGGGCAGATTAAATTATAATCATACCGATCATCATTTACGGCAGTTTGGGGTGTAATTGTTTTATTGATTGTCTTTACAGAATGACATAGTTGTTGTGATTAATCTGTAATGATTATTTTGCTTGTTGTAATAATTTTATCATCCTGCCTGAAAGCGATAAAATATATTCCTGCGGGTAAATTGTTTATTGATAATTCAATTTCTTTTTCTGAGATGTTCTCTATTGTTTTTACCTTTTCTCCATAAAGATTATAGATATTGAGCGAAGCATTTTTTGCCGGAGTACTGATATGAACTGAGGCATTGGAATGAACCGGATTGGGATAAATTTTCACTGACTCATTTTCTGTCAATGATTCTTCAATACCGTTAAGGCTCATTTGCGTTAAAGACCTTCTCCATACCACTGTATCTGCACCAATATATAAATCGGTGCCATCTGAGGTAATGGAATAAATATTCGTATTAGCCGGCAAGCCGGTGCTTACAGAGGTCCAGCTTATTCCTTTGTTTATTGTTAAAAATATTCCATCCGCGGTGCCTGCGAATAAATTATTCCCAACTACGCAAAATGATCTGACCGATGTATTTGTTAGCCCGTTATTTATTGCTACCCATCCGGCTGTAGTAGAATTTGAAATAAAAACACCGCCATTGGTTCCTGCGAAAACATTTGTTCCCATCACCGCTACTTTATTTACAATAGTAGCGCTTAAGCCTGTATTGTACGAGGTCCAGCTCATGCCATTGGTGAGCGACCGAAATACACCTGTACCTCCAACGCTGCTTCCTGAGACTCCACAAAATATTTTATTGCCCTCAAAAGCCAATGAACTTACAGTGGCATTGGAAGGCAGGCCTGCAGTATATTCTGTCCAGGAAATACCGCTATTTGTGGTGACAGAAACACCGAACCAGGTTCCTGCAATGAGGAAGGAAGGCTTCGCTGCAAGGCTGAAAAGATATGTAAAAGGGAGGCCCCTGGCCGACCAGCTGCCTGCATTATTCCCGGTTGAAAAAACACCTGCATTTCCCGAATTATTTGCTCCCGCAAAAACAAAGGAATCGCTTATGGCCAATGACCGGATATCCCCTAGATTACTTAAGCCATTATTTTTTGCATTCCAGCTTGCTCCTTTATCTGAGGATAGATAAACACCGCCGGAAACGGTGCCGGCAAAAATATTATTGCCTTTTATCGCAAGCGAACTAATATTTCCTGCCCCGGATGGGCCGTTGGTTTTTAGCCATTGTGCTTCAGATGCCCAACCCGACATAAGAAAAATAAGTATCATTTGAATTTTAAATATTATCATGATCTTATGCTTCAATTTATCTTTGTCAGTGATTTTAGTGCTGACTCCGCACTGTTAATTTTGATTCCTTAAACAATAAATTCTAAGCAAACAAATGTATCTTTTTGAGATCAATTATCCTAAGCCTTCATTAAAAAAATCAAACTATTACAAAATAAAAATCATCCCGGTTCGTTATAAGTGAGTGAAGCCTGAGATCGAAAAATATATTTCTTCTATACATGCAATTAACCCTGCCAAAGATTGGAGCTGGTTAGGTTCATCATATCTTCCATCATGGCCATTATCATTTCCTAAATTCAAACATACATTATTTATGCTATGCCTTACCGGGAGCAGCTATAAAATTCTGAGGATCCCGGGTTTGATAAACAAGATCCATTTTAATGAAACATCTTTTAGTTCCTTATTCTCTGCCAGCATAAAAAATTCCGGTGCACTCATTACTGCGGAGGATAAGCGGGAATCGCCACCCCTGCCCGCCAATCCCTACTATACGATAGACCTGCAAGCATTACAATGCCCTGCCTCGGAAGCACTGAATGTGCGATCGCTTGCCCATTTCCTGCAAAAAAATGCGAGTACCGATTTAGAAAAAGCCAGGGCGATTTATATCTGGATCACCAAAAATATTGATTATGATAATTATGCTTACAATACCAGAATTTACGGCGACTATAGCCCTCAGGGTATTCTGAATAGCAGGAGAGCATTATGCGGAGGATTTAGCAATTTATTTTATGCGCTGGGCAAAGAGATGAATCTGGAAATAGAAAAGGTAATAGGCTATTCCAAGGGCTATGGATACAACCAGGCCAGGCAGTTTAAAGATGCCGACCATGCCTGGAACATTATAAAGATTGAAGGACACTGGAGGGTTTTTGATGCCACCTGGGGAGAAGGCAGTATGAAAATAATTAATGGACAGATAATTAATAAAAAAGAATTTAATGACTATTGGTTTAATGTAAGTCCTTATGCCGCCATCTTTAGCCATATGCCACAAGATAGAAGATATATGAATGTATTGCCCGTAATTGATTTAACGGCATATGGTAATCTGCCAAGGATTGATAAGGAATATTTCAGGCTGGGCTTTGATCCTGAAGATACTTACAAGCATATTTATGAAAACAGTTCTCTCTCCTTTCCACATTGTTACAAAACCGGCACCTATGTTAAAGCCCTCAAGGCGCCTAAGTATAGCGTTCTATATACCAACCGGACTTATGAATTCGAATTTTATATCCCAAAAGGTATAAGCGTAGCAGCTGTGGATGCAGCAAATAAATGGACCTTTTTTGAAAGCAAAAACGGTAATTTTAAATTACATTTTAACACGCTTGTTAAAGGCGAATTACAGCTCTGTATGAAATATGAAACAGACGATGATTCCTATTATGCGATAATGATTTACGAGCTAAGGTAAGCGGCACTTTTCTATTTGATTTTTTCTTCTATTTTTGCGTAAACGAATTAATAAACCCAAACAGAAGTTTTTGATTATGTAAAACTGGAGAATGGTTATAAGTTAAAGTTTAATAATAAATTCCCGCTAATATTTACCATCATGGAAATTAAAATCAAAGGAGAATTTATAGAACTTATGGCATTGCTAAAGATAAGCGGCATTGCGGATTCGGGAGGACAGGCCGGGATGATGATCACGGAAGGGTATATAAAAAGAAATGGAGTAGTTGAATTCAGGAAACGGGCAAAAATAAAAGCCGGCGAGCTGATTGAATTTGAAGATAAGAAAATCAAAATAATATAAATAAATCCTATAAATATTAAAGGTTAGATAAATTCCTATTACAAAGGTCGGTTAATTATAAAGTATAATGAATTCTATAAGAAACTCCATTGATCCTATAATATGCCACTAAATATCTTTGCATTGTACTGGTATTTGTTTCTACAGTCAGGTTCTCGAAATTGATCGTTGTTCCACTAACTGTTGCAGTAAAAGCATCGGTATAGCAAGAAACCCATACATGAGGCGTCATTACAACATTTAAAGACCCTCCGAGTTTTGCAAAATTAGTAATGGTTAAGATCGTGCTGTCGGCTGTGATCGATAAATCAGATTTATGAGGTTGATTCGTACTTTTATTATCAGAATCAAAAATATCAGCATTGAAATTTCCACATAAGGTGAGATTACAAAATAATGGGCAGTTGCCCGCAGGAGTAGAACAACGTATTGCTTTTAAATTATAAAATGACTGCCTGCTTCCTGCTTTGGTAAGTAATAATTCGATGGAGTCTACTATTTCTATGAGATCACCACGGGTATTTACCTGAAAACCACAAAGAGATGACCAGTGATTTTTAACCTTTCCTTTAGAGGTGCCTTGCGCCGACCAATGATGGATTGCGTCAAGGTTTGGACTAAATAGAATATGGTCGTAAGATAAGGTATAATCCCCTCTTAATACACTTGAAACAACCTCATCAGATTTTGTATTTTGTGAAATTAACATATCGTCAAAATTATCTGAGAACCGAAGCGTATAAAGATTTCCTGAAGGAGGCAAACCCGCTATCGGAGCTCGATCATAATCCAGAATTAGCTCTGCTTCACTTTCACCTGTTCTTTCACCATTACTAGAATATACGATTCTTGCAAAGGGGGTTCTGAATCGCCAGTTTCCAGTTATTTCAATTGGGTTACACCCTGAATTGAGAAATATTCTCTTCTTGAATTTTCCAGAAAGGTCGAAATACAATTCTTCGTAATAATAGTAACTGCTATCCTTTATATTTGGCTTTACCGCGCTGCCTTCTTTTATAGTATAATTAGTTCCGTAAAATTCATATACCGCTTTCCTTTTCAAATTAGGATAGTCAGATGTTCTATAAAAAGTGTGATTCGGTTGCTTATCCTCATCAGAACAATCCGTAGGGTCGTTGTCGGTTTGATAATCACCTTGTATATCATAAGTGAAAGGCGTCCTAACTTCATCATATTGGTTATAGTAAACATAAATTACATGCTGTCCATCAGATGTTAGCTTGTAATCAAAATCATAATACTTCTGATAATATAAATATTCTAAGGAATCAGTCAAAAAGTTCAATGTCCAACATTTACCAGGATTGTTTACATTACATAATACCTCCTGCATTTTAACCTGGATATCTATATTCTCCTTATAACATCCTGTACGTAGATTAAGTACTGCAAAAAACAGGAGAAGAAGAATTAATTTGAATGAATGATACTTTTTCATGATCCTATTTCTTTATTGGAAACATATAATTTAGGGAAAGCCCTATTTGCAAAAAATTGATTCGATGGTTGGCATTCACATTGAGGTCCTTGCGAATTACACGCCCCGTGCTTATATTATAAATAAGATTACCGCTCAAGTCCACCTTTTGATTAATTGAATATTTATAACCCACTCCTGCCCTGACAAAAAAATTCCCAGGCCTATATGCCCCTATACGGTATTTTTCTTTCCCTGATGTTAATAAAGAACCATCAGCATCACTGTAAATTTTATACTCCTCCCGGGTACCTAAATAAAAATTGTAAAGCATTCCTAATGTTATAAATGTAGTATTGGGCTTTGGCTTCAAAAAATATGAAATATCCAGTGGAATACCCATAGAATGATTACTGTTTTTAATATCCCCATTAGCATTTTCCCATAACGAATCGGACTTTTGAAACAATACTTCAGGAATGGTATAATGTATTTTTTTGGAGTTGGAGTTAATGCCTAGGGAGATCAGGTATCGCGATTTTACCAGATAATTGAATGAAATACCATAATAATAACCCAAAGAAATTTTCTGGGTTTTATCAGGTAAATTAATTTCCGTGGTGCCGGGATGGAGGAAACTTTTAATCCTGCTATGCGTTGCTCCGAAATTAATTGAAATAGAAAATTTCGAAGGCTTCTCCTGCGCATTTGCAAATGTGAAGGAGAAAAAAATAATTGCTGCAAGGCAAAATTTAAGATGCAGGTAAATTAACTCCATGGATGGAATTATTTTATCGGGTTAGAAAAATAAAGAAACATCGGCTACAGTTTTTGCATAACAAAAATAACAATAATTTATATACATGGGTTTTTTTTTCAACCTGGCAGAAAATCCGAATACTGATTAATAAAAATATCCTATTTTTGAAAATAAAGAATATATGGAAGTTCAAGACAGCAATGGCAACCCACTTACTGAAGGGGATTCGGTTATAATAATTAAAAACCTTCCTGTTAAAGGCAGTAGTAAAGGAATCAAGCAAGGCACTGTGGTGAAGAATATACGTTTCACTGATAATGAGAACGAAATTGAAGGCAAGGTGGATAAAGTGATGATGGTGCTAAGAACGATGTTTGTGAAGAAAGCCTGAGGGATGAAGTTTATTTGTGTCTGGTATATAGCCTTTCGGAAATACAAAAATAAAGCAGGAAGGAAATTACGTATATAGGCGCAAAGGGCGCACACTTTAAGCCTGAAATAAAATTAAAATTAATATTATGTTTACCCTGAAACGCATCTCCAAAGAAAGCATCCCTGAAGCCCTTCAAAAAGCCGAGCGCTATCGCTTACTTAATGAACCCAGGCTAGCAGAAAGTATCTGCCAGGATATCCTGGCGGTAGAGCCTGATAATCATGATGCGATTATCAGCACCATTCTATCCATTACGGAACAATTTGGGAAATATACTTCCGTCGACATCAATAAGCCATTCCAGCTGGTCAAATTACTATCGTCTGAATATGATAAGTTTTATTTCTCAGGCATCATTTCTGAAAGGCGTGGGATGGATGTTTTAAGCAGGGATCTTACGGGAGCCCATTTTACGGCTTATGAATGGCTCACCGATGCAATGGCAGATTATGAAAAAGCGGAAGCCGTACGCCCCGCCCATAATGATGACGCCCTTCTTCGCTGGAATACATGCGCCAGGATCATCATGCTCAATCATCTGAAGCCAAGGCACGAAGAACCACAAGTAGAGCACCCATTGGAGTAATGGTACTTTGTTAGAAATTCAAAATAAAAATTATTTATGCCTTTACTGCTTCTCTTGATGATAATTTTCGGATACCTGGGCTTCGTTATTTTAAGTACCGTTACTTATACCATTTCGCCGGAAAATCTAATTTTAATTCTTTCGGGTGTAGATGAAAATAATCTTGCAAAATATTATGATTTTAGCCAGCCAGGCAATCCTGCCCTGATAATTCCGGAACAATTTGATAATGGCATAAAAGAGATCCAATGCATCGATAAAAAAGGAGCGCTTTATTTGATCAAGGTGAATAAGAGAACTCAAATAAGAATCACAAGAAAAGGAGGAACAAAACAGATCATGTATTTTGATACCATATTTACTAAATCAGATTTATTCTACGGGAGTAAAACACATTTCCCTAAACTGCCTTTAAAACCCGTTCCGGCGGAAGAGATAACCAGGGTAGAATTGCAATTCAAGAGATCGGGCAAATTGAAAATGGAACATCATACCTTCTTGTGATGCTGAGTTTAGCTAAGAATCTCTTTTCCCCAACCCTTCAATAAAAGACAATACTAATTATTAAACATGAAATTAATCATTCCAATTGCTAATTTGCGCAAAAAAAATCCTCCATGCAGTCATCTGTAAAAACAGTGAAAGAATATCTTTCGCACGTTCCTCCTGAAAGAATTAATTCTTTTAACAAACTCAGGGAGACCATCCTTAAGAATATACCAAAAGGCTTTGAGGAAAAAATAAGTTGTGGAATGATCGGATATATTGTTCCTCATTCTTTATTCCCCCAGGGCTATCATTGCAATCCAAAGCTCCCCCTGCCTTTTGTGAATATCGCTTCGCAAAAAAATGCTATCACTTTATATCATATGGGCCTTTATGGAAACCCGAAGTTGCTGGAATGGTTTGTAAAGGAATACCCCAAACATTCTATCACAAAGCTTGATATGGGCAAAAGCTGTGTGCGCTTCAAAAAGCCTGACCAGGTACCTTATGATTTAATTGGAGCACTGATGAAAAAAATAACAGTCGAAGACTGGATTAAGATATGTGAAAAATATATTCCGGGCAAAAAATAAAATTCTTCCTTCAGTTATTTTAAAGTGAGAATTATTTAAAAAGTTTATGTTCGGCAGAAGGTTATCTTTCTACAATATTAATTCTTTAAATGCATTCTCATTAATAAATCACAAACGTATGATCAAAAAAAATCTACTCCTGTTTTCCATTTTTTTTACCATCTCCTCTTTACTTCTTTCACAGGTTCCTTCTCCCGCCCTGCCCAATACCAGTGCAGTAATCACCTGCATGCCCGATACCGCAGGTTATAAAATCATAACCGTAGGACCTGCGGGAAGAAATTTCACCGATCTTCAACTCGCCATTAATGCAGCAACACGGGGAACGGTAATTGTTCTTGATGCCGGCGCTACCTTCTTCGGTGGTTTCGTTTTCCCTAATAAAACAACCGGCTTAGGATGGATCATCATCACCTCTTCACGCATGGATCTTTTGCCTGCCAAAGAAATACGGATCAATCCTAACGCAACCACTGGCAATTCCACTTTTACTACCCAAGCCAATGCCATGGCAAAAATTATCACCAATAATTCCTCCGGGATTCCATGCTTTAAAACCAATGCCAATGCACACCATTACCGACTGATAGGATTAGAAATAACTGCCGCCACCACCGTCACCGACAGCTATGGCTTAATTTACCTGGGCGACGGATCCTCTGCACAAAACCTGATGAGCCTTGTGCCGGATCATTTTGTAATCGACCGCTGCTATATTCATGGGCATACCAATGCCACGACCATGAAATTTGGTGTGCGCCTGGATTGTGCGAATGCCGCAATCATCGACTGTTATATTTCTGATTTTCATAGCATCGGTAATGATGCCCAGGCGATCGCAGGAATCAATGGCCCGGGGCCTTTTAAGATCATCAATAATTACCTGGAAGCTTCAGGAGAAAATATTTTATTTGGTGGCGCAGCTCCTGCAATTCCAGGCTTGGTACCATCAGATATTGAGATACGGCAGAATTATTTTTTCAAACCATATACCTGGAAAGTAGGGCATCCATCGTATGCAGGAAAACACTGGACCATCAAGAATTTATTTGAATTAAAAACCGGGCTGCGCGTATTGCTTGATGGAAATATCATGGAAAATTCCTGGGCTGATCTTCCCATCGGTCAAAGCGGCTATGCCATCCTGCTAACCATCAGAACTGAAGGTGGTGGCGCGCCTCATGCCGATGTAAGCGATATCACCATCAGCAATAATATTCTCAGGCATATGGGTGCAGGAGTATCCATATCAGGCTCAGATGGAGGAGCAGGAATAAAATCCAAAAGAATTAAAATCTATAATAATTTATTTGAAGATATAAACGGCCCTGCTTATGGCGATCAGAATACGGCTGCTCCTAATGATGGCACTTTTTTACAGATCGGCGAACCGCAGGATGTGATCGTGGATCATAATACGGTGTTTCAAACCGGAGAAATAACCTGGGCGTATAAAGTGATGAACGGATTTGTGTATACCAATAATTTATCCAATAGTTTTGTTTCTGCGGGCGGATACCAGGGCATTTATGGGCCGGGCTATACGCAGGGAAACAGTGTGATGACTTATTATTTTCCGGATATTACGGATGCTAATAAACGCTTCAATAAAAATGTTTTGATTGGTGGCAATTCAACTAAATATACGAACTACAGCAGTTCAAGTATAAATTATTTTCCTGCTTCCTCATCAGCTATTGGCTTTGTAAATTATGCAGCAGGAGCTTCTGATTATCATAATTATGCACTGGCATCCACCAGCCCTTACTTTACTAGTGCGTCTGATAACATTGCCATTGGGGTAAATTTCATCAGGATGGATTCATCAAAGAATGCCGGTCGTGGCTGCGCAGGTTCTGCCAATGGCATAAGAAACAATAATGAAGAGCTGTCGCTGCTTCAATTGTATCCTAATCCTTGCAAAGGAATGATTCATGTAGTTACGGGAATTGGGAAAGGCTCTTATTTTATCACTGACCTTAGCGGAAGAATTCTCCGTTCAGGCGAAACCATGGATAACCAATTTATTATCAATACAATTTCATTCCACCCGGGCATTTATATTTTTACATTCATCACCGAAGGGAAACAAACAAGCCGGACTTTTATTATCACGCCATAGAAAATTCCCGTCCCTTAACCAACATCTATTGGTTTAGCATTATTGCGCGGCCCGCTGTGTGGTAGGCTCATAGCATGCCATGACCCATGCAGTTCGGATTCCACTCTAACCGGATTCACATATAAAAAATCAACCACCATCGGGATAAAAACAACCTTAATTCTCTAACGGTAGTTCTGCTTCAACTTTAACAGTTTTTTAAGAAGAATCCCTTTCCCGGGGGAGAAGGCGTAAGTTAAAAAGAATACCTTCGCGATGTTTGAAAATAATATTTAATCTATATTAAACACATACTCTCTTAACATCCAATTCGTAAAGCATCATAATAAATATTCAAATAAGATAACTATGAAATGGATGATGCTTGCCCTGGGTATTTTTTTTGAAATTGTCGCCCTGATTTTCATGAAAAAATCGGAAGGCTTTACAAAATTATTTCCAATACTTTTTGTGTTCTTGTTTTATACGCTGGCTCTTGGCTGCCTGATCCTGGTATTAAAAAGAATGGATACCAGTGTGGCATATGCCATCTGGGCGAGCGCAGGCATCCTGGTGATGGCCATTGTAGGGATGGTTTGGCTTGATGAGCCTGTGACGGTAATTAAGATCGTTTCCATAGCCCTGATTATTTTGGGAGTCATTGGATTAGAGTTTTTCGATTAGTAACAAATAAATTATGCAAATATTTTTAACGGGTGCCACAGGTTTTTTAGGAGGAGAATTACTCGTTGAATTATCAAAGAAAGCGGAGGTGGATAAGATATATTGCCTGGTAAGAGCGCAAAGTGAAGAGAAAGCCATGGTAAGGATCAGAAAAGTTTTTGAATTGCATGGCGATGAATTTAACCCGGAGAAAGTCATCCCAGTTATCGGCGAATTATTGGATGAGCATCTCGTCGAAGAACTGATGGCAAACCCCAGGCTTCGAAAAATAGATACCATTATTCATTCGGCAGCCAATACTTCCTTCTCCAAAATTTATGATGAGATCGTTGAAAAAGTAAATATCGGGGGTGTACGTAAGATCCTGCGCTGGGCGCAAAGTCTACATCATTTAAAAGTTTTCACTTATGTGGGCACGGCTACCATTTGCGGTACGGCAATGAAACACCGCCTTGTAACAGAAGAGCAGTCGCCTAACCTTTCGGCGAAACACCTGGTGAAATATTCTTATACCAAAATGATGGGTGAACTTTTATTGAAAGATTATCTCCCGGAAGAAAAAATACTTATTGTAAGGCCCTCTATTATTATGGGCGACAGCAGGCCGTGGATCCCTCGCTCTTATGTGATCTTATGGGCCCTTGCCACGCTTAACCAGATCCGCTTATTCCCGGTAAATGCCCATAGCGAGATTGATATTATTCCTATCGATTATGCTTCCCAAGCTATTATTCAACTGCTATTTAACAAGCATCGGAAGTACCATGTATACCATATCTCTTCAGGAACTGATTCGGTAACCACGCCCGAAAAAGTAACGGCCGCCATTAAAGATTTTTTTCCGGGCAAGCCAGAATTCAAATTTGTGCCGAAAGCATTGCTGACGAATATGAAGAAATGGTCGAAATCCGGCACCTTGGTAGACATCCATAACCCTTTATATGAATCGAGAGATTATTTGGATTACTGGGTAACGAATTTTGGCGATAATTCAAAGCTGCGAATCTTATTCTATGCACTGGAGCCCTATATAAATTTTATTGAGTTGGGCCAGGTATTCGATAATTCAAGGCTCCTGGAAGATACAAATCTGGGGCCTTCAATCCCGGCCCATGAATATATGAAGAACTCAGCAATGCATATTGAGCTGATTAATATTTTTGAAGGCGCCGTGGATTTCTGATTTTTTTTGCTGAATAATTAATTTTAGATAGTTTTGTAAAAGTTCCCTTATTGTATTCGCCTATTTCGAATATCCGAGTTTCAGATAAAAGGAGTTTAACAATTCAGCACAATCTTATGACAACAAGAAATAGAATTAGAACAAAGTGAAAAGAGCATCGCTGAATGACCGCTTGCAGTACAAATTGCAGTATCATGGCGAGAAGATATTGTAATTGCGCTATTGTTGATAGTAATTATAAAAATATTGATCGGGCCGCATCGTACAACCAATTACAAAAATTTCGGTACTTTGCCCCATTATAATTTTGAGAACCCCATGAAATACTTCCTCTCTTCAGTTGTACTTTTTGTTCTTTTAGCTAGTATCTATAGCTGCTCCTGCAAATGCTTGCATGAAGAGCTGAACTCAATCTATTTTGCATTTAAGTCGGGCACTACAGCCGATAGCTTTAAAGCAGATGAAGTGGATACGATCATTGTTTACCGTCTGGTTAAAAACACCACCACAAAGATTGATTCTGTAATTATTTATGACAAGCGTTTCTCCCTGAATGAATCGCAAATATATTTTAAGAACGCCTCCTTCTGGTCCAATGATTACCTGATCAAAACCCAGGGAGGAAAAGATTTCATGCTAACAGAAATCCAGATCGAAAGCGCGGAAGAAAAAGGACGATGCAAATGTTTTGTGAATACTTCCAAGAAATTAAAAGTTAATGGCACAGCCAACGATTTTTCGGGTAAAGCCTGGAATGAGAGCAATATTGAGCTAACTAAGTAGAATGAATAATGAATGATGAATGATGAATGATGAATGATGAATAATCAATAATGAGCAATGAATAATCAATAATCAATAATCAATACAAGGGTATTTCCTCATCTGAGATCGGTTATCAATATCCTAATAAAACAAACAGGCTTTATCACTGAGAAGAAATGATTGTTCGTTTTGTGTATTTTCATTCTTCATTATAAAAGAAAACAGCCGCTATCAAGCGGCTGTTCTGAATAATTAAATATAATAACAAGAAGGCTTGTTATGAAATTTGTTTCGTGGGAAAGGATTACATTTTTGAAATCCGGAATTCAACGCGACGATTTAATTGTCTTCCTGCTTCGCTGCTATTATCTCCAACATACTCCGTTTTACCTGCACCGCGATATTTCAAACGGTCTTTAGAAATTCCATTTGCAACCATATAATCATATACTGACCTGGCACGGTTACGTGATAGAATAAGGTTGTACTCTTCACCCGCTATAGCATCCGTATATCCAATGATCTCTATTTCAAGCATCGGGTATCGGTTCATGATGCTTATCAGGTCATTCAATTCCACTCTTGATCCTTCAAGTAAATCGTATTTATCTGTTTTGTAATAAACACGTGTTAAGCTGAATCTTTCTCCGATTCGGAATTTATGATGATATACAGAATCAAGCATCTCCACGCGTGTTCTTTTGATCTCGGTAGATAATTGGAAAAAGTTCTTCTTAATTGTTGTATCCTGGGTGCTGTCATTCTTCATGATTCTTTTAACAGTAGTGTCTAAGCTGTACAATGCACTATCCTGATGGATATTAACTGAATCAATTTTATTGAGGCGCTTGTTAATTTTCTCGATCTCCTTACCAAATCGGAACCCAAGGATGATTTCATGAGTTTGGCCAGTATAATTCCTAACCGGCATGGTATTGAAATCATAAGCATAACCAAGTGTCAGCTGTTCGAATAAACGAAATCCCAGTCCAGCAGTAAGTCCCCATTTAGTACGATACCCCAAAGAGGCATAATAATTATTTTTATATGACCCCACAACTGTCATCTCATTTTGGAATGGCGTATTTGGGCCTCCTTTTTTAATCATATAAATGGGTTTAATCGAGAAATTGTTTTTTAATTTAACTGTGTAATCAACGATTCCAATAAAGTGACGAACACTTTGATATAACACATTCGCATTTTGTGTCGAAGAGTTGAATTTGGCTGAAGTATTAAATAATTGTGGTACAGATAATCCTACATCGAGGCGTTTCCAATTGAATACCACACCACCGATACCATCGAAGTTCATACGGTTGGCAGGCTGACCTAATAATAAAGGGTCGTTTTGCTCATGCGCATGGATTTTATTGAAATCAATTTGTATATTAGTGAAGCCTGCGCCCAAGCCAAAATATAAGTTGGTGGAGTCGCCCAGCTTTACTTTATAGGAGTAGTCAACCTGTGCATTAGTATTATTAAATACACCATATTTATCCTGGGTGATAAAACCGCCCAAACCCACGATATCCTTATTGATGGAGGCTTCGAAGGTGGCGGCAAGGGTTACCGGTGCGTCAGGAATATTAGTCCATTGGTTACGATTTATAATATACAATTGAGGTCGCGTATACGAGCCTACAAAAGCAGGATTATAAATGAACATGGTATAATGATATTGGCTGAATAAAGGTATTTGTTGTGCAACGATACCTTGTATTGCTACCATCATTACTACGAGTGTTGAGATATACTTTTTCATGATATTGATTTTTTGTGTGTTGAATTGATATTGGTTATTATGTTTTTTATAAAGCCGGGAGCATATTCTTGCTCCCGGCATGTTTAAATTAATTTTGTTTACGCAATACGTTTATTGTGCCTCTGTAAATTTTGAATTCTCCATTGCCAGTAGGTATTTTAATTACGTAATAATAACCTCCATCCGGTACGGCACCTCCATTATTCTGGTAGGTTCCATCCCATCCAAAGCTATTGTTATAAGCTGTAGTGGTCCATACAGTTTGTCCCCAACGATTGAATATAGTCACTTCCGCATCAGTATAAGATCCGATGTTTTCAATAAACCATCTGTCGTTAAATCCATCACCGTTCGGCGTGATAATATTAGATTCCAGAACTCTAAAGTCAATGGTTACATCAACAACAACCGAATCGTAGGATTTACATCCGTTGAGATCTGTTACTTCAATTACATATAATGTCCTGGTTGGAGGTGTAGCCACAGGATTTGGAATCGTGCTGTCGCTCAGGTAAGCAGAAGGCATCCAGCGGTAAGTGAATCCGCCGGTAGGATAAGGAATCAATGTTCCGTTCATCGTAACCACGGCTTTCAACTGTGTGCTGTAACCTTTGCTCAAGGTAACATCAATACCTGCATTCACTACTGCCTGAGGCCAAACCGAGATCACCACCGAATCATCGGTGAAACATCCATTGGCATTGGTTACTCTTATACGGTAAGTACCGAAGGTGAATACCCTTAAGCTGTCGGCATTTGTTCCGGTATTGATACCATTGCGTGACCATGCATACGTGTTGCCTGCCACAGCGGTTACTTTCAGTAAGGCTGAACCTCCCGGACAGAATGTAGCTGGCGTAAGAACCGTGATTTTAGATACCGGCATTGAGAATACTGTAATTGCCTTTGTAGTGCTATTGCTGCAACCTTTATCTGTAAATACGGTTAGGGTAACATTATAAGTACCAGCCACTGCATAAGTGTGGGTAGGATTAAATGTTGTAGAAGAAGATCCATCACCAAAATCCCAATTTGCAGTAGCTACCGAACTAGGTGATGCTACTGTAGAAGTATTGGTGAATGGTGTGATATTGCCCTGGCATACCGATGTTGCAGTAAAGCTGGCCACAGGTTTAGGATAAACGGTGATTGTACGTGACTTGGAATCGGTACATCCAAATCCGGAAGTGGCAACCAGCAACACGGTATAAGATCCAGCACTTGCATATTTATGCTTAGGGTCAATGGCTGTTGAAGAGTCGCCATCACCGAAGTAGTATTTATAGGTAAGCGTTCCGCTGGCAATACTGCTTTGGTTTACAAATGAAGTGGTATCACCGAAGCATACATCCGATACATTGAAGTTGGCAACCGGCATCGGAGCAACAACGATCGGCTTAACGATAGTGTTCGAACATCCGCTGTCAGTAGTAACGGTAAGACTTACATTATAAGTTCCTGCTGTTACATATTTATGTGTTGGATTTGTAGCTGATGAACTTGTATTGTCTCCAAAGTTCCAGTTGTACCCTGTAATATTTCCGGTAAATACAGTAGATGTGTTGGTGAACACAACATCGTTTATCAGACATGTAGTAGTGGCGGTAAAGTTAGCCTGAGGTGCAGGATTAATGGTAATTGTACGTGTGGTAGAATCGCTGCAACCATTAATGGTCACCGCCCTCAGCTTCACAGTATAGTTGCCCGGTGCATTATAGATATGTGTAGGATCTGAAGCTGCTGATGTTCCTCCGTCGCCAAAGTTCCAGAAGTATTGATTCACTGTATTCCCGCTGCTAGCTGAAGTTTGATTCACAAACTGTACAGCATTGAACTGACAGGCATTGGCTGCAGAGAATTTCACAACCGGTAATGGATTTACAGTAACATTCTTACTCAGCGAATCGGTACAGCCGTTATTCGAGGTAATATATAATGTAACCTTATAAGTGCCTGCCGATGCGTAGCTATAGGTAGGGTTAGTAGATACTGAAGAACCCACACCGTCACCAAAATTCCAGACAGAAGTAAATGTTCCAGCTGATAGGGTTGAGGTATTAATAAAATTCACCGCATTTCCATAACATACATTGGCAGCATTAAATCCTACTGTCGCTCTTGGATAAACTGTAACAGTTTTGGATATTGAATTGGTACATCCGTTATTGGTTGTTACCAGCAATGTCACTGTATAGGTTCCTGCAATGGTATAAGTCTCTGCAGGATTAAGCAAGGTAGAAGTATTTCCATTTCCAAAATTCCAGTTATACCCAATGATTGTGCCGCTGGAAACTGTGGAACTGTTGGTAAATAATGTCGGATTACCAACGCATACTGTGCTATTGGTAAAGCCTGCTACAGGATTTGGATAAACGATAACTGTTTTGGTTACCGAATCTTTACAACCATTATTGGTAGTAGCTACAAGCGTTACCTGGTAAGTGCCTGATGAAGGATAAGTATAAACCGGCGCAGTGGCAGTTGAGGTCACTCCGTTACCAAAGTTCCATGCATAATTGCTGATGGTACCGCTGGATACTGTTGTGGTATTATTAAAGGATATTGCTGTTCCCAAGCACTCATTACTATAAGTAAAGTTAACCTGTGGTAAAGGATTCACAGTAACAGTTTTACTAAACGTGCTTGTACAACCAAAATTGGTGGTAACAACCAGCGTCACATTATATGTACCAGGAGAGGTATACATTTGAGTGAAGGTTGTTGCTGTTGTATTTGAAGTATTTCCGTTACCGAAATTCCAGCTTGCTGAAACAATAAAATTACCACTTCCTGTTATTGTTGAAGTATTGGTAAACGTGGTAGCGGCACCTAAACATTCAGTTGTATTGGAGAATCCTGCCGTAGGCACTGCATTTACTATAACAGATTTGCTCACAGCATTTGTACATCCGTTATTTGAAGTTACTGTTAAAGTAACTGTATAAGTACCTGCTGAAGCATAGTTATTGGTAGGGTTTTGTGCTACTGAAGTATTACCATCACCAAAGGTCCATGCATAGGATGTAATAGCACCCGGAGAAGCAATGGTAGAGGTATTGGTGAATGAAGTGGCATTGCCATAACATACTGTGGTATTGGTGAAATTGGCTGTAGGATTTGGAGCAATAGTTATAATGGCAACTGATGAAGTTGTTTGGCTACAAACCCCACTTTGCACTACAGTCCTGTACCATGTTGTCACAGTTACATTGCTATAGGTTAAAGTATTGGTAGTATTGGTTATGGTCGTCCATGTTCCCCCACTATTGGTAGATAATTCCCAACGTACGATATTACCTGTTTGTCCACTTAAGGTAAGCGTGCCACTATTGGTTCCACCGCAGATGGTTGTGCTACCAGCTAAAGTACCTCCTACCGAAACAGGATCTACATTTACAGTGGCCACAGAAGAGTATTGTGATGCGCATACACCATTCTTCACTAATGCACGATATTGAGTGGTAGTGGTAAGATTGCTATAGGTTAGGGTAGTAGCGGTGCTTGACAGAACGTTCCAGTTTAATCCGCTGTTGGTTGTGTATTCCCATTGTATAACATTTCCATTGAAGCTTCCCAGTGAAATTGTGCTTCCATTGCTTGATGCACATACTGTTGTTGTAGCCGGTGTTAATGTACCTCCAACGGTGGTTGTGTTAACAGTGATTGTAATACTGTTGGATACCACAGCTCCACATGGTGAATTGGTTAAGCGAACCTGGTAGGTAGAAGTACTGCCCGGACTCACATTGGTTAATGCTGCAATTAAAGCCGACTGGCCTGATGAGCCTGTGCCCATGCTGGTGAATCCGCCTCCGTTAACTTGCATTTCATACAATGTGTTTGCGTCGGTAGAACCAATGGATGTAGTGATCGTTGTTGTTGATCCCTGACATATTGTTGCAGTTCCTGATAAAGTGATAGAAGGCGAAGGAACCACGGTGATAGTTACCTGGTTGGTATAGGCAGATGAGCATACACCACTCTTAACCAGTGCACGGTATTTGGTAGTGGCGTTTATGCCGCTATAGTTAAATGTAGTGGCATTGCTGGCGCTTACCGTCCATGTCGAACCTCCATCAACGCTATACTCCCATTGCTGAACCGTTCCGGTGTTTCCACTGATAGAAAGCGTTCCGCTGGCAGGTGCGCATAAGGTATTGCTGGATGATAAGGTACCCGCTACTGTGGTAGGATCAACACTGATGGTTACCGTATTTGATAATACCGGTGTACATGGTGAATTGGTAACCCTAACCTTATAAGTAGTGGTGGTCGACGGAGATACATTCGTTAATGCGGCAACCAGGGTCGATTGTGATGAGAACGTTGAGAACGAACCTCCATTGATTTGTAATTCATACAATGTAGTTCCGTTCACGTTTCCAAATGAAGTTGTTACGGTGGCTGTAGATCCCTGGCAAATTGTTGTACCTCCGCTCAGCACTGCATTTGGAGAAAGTATAACAGTGATCGTAACCGTATTGGTGTATTGTGTATTGCATGTTCCGCTTTTCACTAGGGCACGATACATTGTTGTAGTAGAGATGCCTGAATAATTGTAGGTAGTTGCATTACTTGCATTCACAGTCCATGAGCTTCCACCATCGGTGCTATACTCCCATTGTTGTACTGTTCCCACACTACCGCTTATCGATAATGTTCCGCTTGCAGGCGCACAAAGCGTATTGCTCGCGCTTAAAGTACCCGCTACAGTTGTAGGATCAACAGTTATAGTTATGGTATTAGATAATACTGCGGTACAAGGTGCATTGGTTAATCTCACTTTATATGTCGTAGTAGAAGAAGGAGATACATTGGTTAGGGCTGCAATCAATGTGGCCTGTGATGATTGCGTTGTGAATGAACCACCGTTGATCTGTAATTCATACAAGGTGCTTCCATTGGTATTCCCGAAGGAAGTGCTGATGGTAGCGGTAGAACCCTGACATATGGTAGTATTTCCTGATAAGGTAATGGTAGGCGATAAGATCACGGTGATCGTCACAGCATTGGTATATGCGGCAGAACAAACTCCACTTTTCACTAAGGCGCGGTACATGGTTGTTGTGCTTATACCGGTATAGCTATATGAAGTAGAATTGCTGGCATTTACTGTCCATGAACTGCCACCATCAGTGCTATATTCCCATTGCTGAACAGTACCGGTGTTGCCACTGATATTTAATGTTCCGCTGGCAGGAGCGCATAAGGTGCTGCTGGCACTAAGCGTTCCTGCTACTGTATTCGGATCAACGCTAATTGTGATTGTGTTCGACAATACCGGCGTACAAGGTGCATTGGTAATGCGTACTTTATAGGTGCTGGTAGCTGCAGGCGATACATTAGTTAAAGCTGCAATCAGGGTAGCTTGTGAAGAGAAGGTATTGAATGAACCACCATTAATTTGTAATTCATACTGGGTGCTTCCATTTACATTCCCAAATGAAGTGGTGATTGTGGCTGTAGAACCTGCACAAATTGTTGTATTGCCTGTTAATGTCACAGTAGGCACTGGAATAACAGTGATGGTAACATTATTTGTGTAAGCTGATGAACACACGCCACTCTTAACCAGAGCACGATACATGGTAGTAGCGGTTACTCCGGTATAGGCATAAGTTGTAGCATTGCTTGCACTTACTGTCCATGAATTTCCTGAATCAGTGCTGTACTCCCAT
>JBBRJE010000004.1:0-27699 GCA_038219845.1 Bacteroidia bacterium | reverse complement strand
GCGAAACCACGGTCTCCAATATCACGGAACGTGTCATGGCCTCTGCAAAGGAATGGCAACAAAGAGCATTGGAAGAAGTTTATTTTGCTGTATGGATGGACGGTATAGTTCTCAAGGTCAGAGAGGATGGCAAAGTCATTAGGGCATCCCCATACCAACCAATTCAGGCAAGTACCAATTATACGTTGAGGCATTGTATACAATGCTTTTGGGGGTTGCCTTAAATTCTATCAGCCAACAGGAAAGCTTTGTATAAGTCCTGGTGTTTTCAGGAAATGGAAGAAAAACAACCGTGTCTGAAATGGATTGCACAATACAACCTGGCTGTATTACCCTGCAATAATAAATACCATCCTGAACTACATTCAGATTGTTTCCCGTAGCGCCATTTACGGGTGATCCATTCCGGTACCATTGGTATATTGCAGTTGCACTACCCGTTACAACGTACTTTACCGTATCACCGGAACACGCAACCGGTTGCTTAATTATTTTTAATGTTCCGACTACCCCGATGATAATAATATTCGAATTATACGAACATGTCGTGGAATATCTAACAGTATATTTCCCTGCTTGCGTGGCAATATAATTACGCGAACGAGCTCCTGGAATGGGTATGGTGTCGTTATACCATTGATAGCTTGAAAGGCTGTCGGAAACAAGGATCGCTTGAGCTCCCGGGCAAATTATAGTATCACTTGCGGTGGTTATATGCATCTGGTTACTATCAACAACAAGCGTATCAAAATAAGTATTGCTGCATCCTAAAACAATAGCACTTTTAATAATATAAACCCCTGCCTGGCTAAATTGAAATTGAAAAGTAGCATTATTTGAAACAACATTCGCCGGTAGCCCGGTACCTAAACGCATGGGTTCATACCATATATAACTGGCACCGTGCATTCCCGTATTTTTTGGTATGGCCTTGAATTCAATTAAACGGCAATCGATTTTAGAATATGTCCGGATACTTTCCGGCAAAGTCCGTACTGTTACGCTATATGTTCTTACTATTTTTCCTTGCAGTGGACAATAATTATCAATGGCACCTGCTGTAAAATAATACGGTATGTTTTTTATAGCTATTGTATCCGGGGTCCAGCACATAGTTCCTGTCGCATTTTTCACAGAATCATTATTGCTGGTCCAGCTCCCATTTTTTATTCCTCCGTTCCAATATATTTTTGTTGAATCAGTGAGATTTGAATCGCGGCTATTGATGGTAATACATATTTGACTTCCCAGGCATACATCATATGCATAAGGACCCGATAATAAAGGAAATTTATTACCGCAGTTATTCAGAAGAATAAATTGCATATCCCGGGCCGTCACCCCAATTAATTTAAATACGCCATTGATCTTCCGCCATTCCTCTACTTGCATTTTAATAACAGTTTCCTGCGGCGCTAAAGGCCGGAAAGCGATTTCACCGTTTCGCGTGTTAAGATTATAACCAACTACCGGAATCGAATTTGGGTTTGGGCTTGCTGCTGCACCTCCATAGCAGGTTAATGGATAATTTGTACTCCAGGGACTGCTATAAGTCCCACCATTAGGCAACGCCTTTTTAAACACCAGTGAATCCCCATCGATATCATTCACATCATCCGAATAATATATATCCTGTCCGGTACAGGCTATTCCTAATGGTGGATTTCTAAACTCGGGGCTATTATCTTGAGGTGTTACGCAGCGATTAAGCATTAACTCTGTGCTATAGTTGGCCCATGAATAACCGGTGTTGATGACTCCGCTCCGGCAACAATCGCTAAATATAAATTTATACCAGCAGCAATTGGCGTAATTACCGCCCAGGTAAACTTTCCCTTCAAAAATATGCTCCTCGATACCATAAGGAATACCTGTAACCATAGTATTCGTTGGGTTGCACGGCCGGTTATTTAAACAAACAGGAGTGATGTCTTTAATAGAAGTTCTTGTGCAAGTCACGGTACCGGTATAAGCGCTGCTACAGGAATCACTGGCAAAAGATAGAACTACAGATCCTGACCTCGGGATGCCACGGCAATCACGATAAAAGCGGAATATAATTTTAAAGGTGTCGTTGCCCAAGCTTTTCCATTGAATATCTGTTCCCATTACATGATCAGCATATGCTTGCCTGCATAAAAAACATAAAACAATAAAAAGAAGGATGGGTAAACTTTTTTTCATTACCGTTATTTTTGACGAAGGTATAAAAAAATCTACGAAACCGACACAATGATGAATTATAAATATTTATACGCATTCTCAGTATTTTTTTCATCGTGTTTTTTTAATTTTCAACTATTAAAAAAAGTAATTTTCGAAGAACATATTATTCAGGAATATATTGACGATGATTTAAAAAGTAAAAAATATCTTTATTGGACAATTACGTATATAATTTTATCTGCTTTTTTTTCTTTGCAATGGCAAAAATCAGGTTTCTTTTACATGGCTTTTAAAATTTGTACCGATATTCATTCTTTTATTAGCACTTTTATAAATTGTTTTTTGATAGTCCTGTTTATTAAAAAACATTGATGTAACCTACATAAGTTTCCAGAAATTGTGAATATCGAAACATTTTAATTCATGAAAAAATTACTGCTTGCTTTCGGACTCTACTTGCATTTTTTAAACATGAAAGCAGATCACATTTTAGGTTATGGTGTAAGCTATAAGAGCCTTGGAATTAATTCCCTTCAGTTTTTGATACCATGAAAATGTAAATCTGAAGAGGAAGTAGGCGCTGCGGGAGCGCATCCTACCAGCAATAGGATTTACCTCGGGGAATAAAAGTTCCTCATTAAAGGTTGTCGAGAAATTGGCGGCCTTTAATATTCTAAAATAAACTTCGAGGTATCAAATTCTTCCGAAACCAAATAGTATATCCCTTTTGAATATTCCGAAGTATCTATTCTTCTAACTTCATTACCTTGAATCATTCCCGAAAATAAAAGAGTTCCCTTATTATCAATTATTTTTAACTCGATTTTTCTCTCAGATGGATTTGTGATACATATTTCATTTCTGGAAGGATTAGGAGCTATTAATAATTTCTTAGAATTGCTTTTGTTACCTATCCCAATAGGAAATACCGGCTTATAGGTTAGTTTCCAAAGCTCGTAACCTGAACTATCGTAATTTGCACAATAATAAATCTCATCGTTAAATTCAATAATTTTAATAGTTTTAATTAAAGGATCAGTATTAGGCGCGTATGAGGGCTTTCTCTTAAGTGTTTCTAATTCTCTGCCAGATGTTTCCCATAGTTCATAACCATTTCCAATTCCCTCGTCACCAATTATATAAACGAACTTTTTTGTTGGGAATAAATAATATTCACACTTAACCGGTTGCGCCAGCCAAAGATTTTTGCTTACTGTATCATAAGTAAAAATATAATAATGAGTTCCGGATGAGCCGCTTATATATCTCCCAGCCATTATCATTCTTTTACCAAAATTGACCTCATTTACTGCCTGAAAATCTATTGGGCCACTCCCATGCCCAACATCATATTTTAATGTTCGCAATATTGTATCCGTTCCGTTTATAAAACCAAATTGGACACGCGCGCTATCTTTAAAAACAAAATATAAATAATCCCCGAACACATGAAGGGAATCCATTCCATTCCCGGTTAGAATATTTAAATCTCTTTTAAAATATGGTGAAGTGCCTGGGACAGTTCCATCGCTTACCCATAATCTTCTTATTGATAAACTATCGGTAGCTACAAAGAATAACCTGTCTTTAAACACAATAAAGTAATCATAGAGTAAACCACTACAATATAAAAATGGACAAAAATCTTTAAAGAGTTTAGTGCCGCCCATCGTACCATCTGTTACATACATTTCAGTGCCACTGAAAGAATCCGTCTGTATGAAAAAAACTTTTCCTTTAAATTCAGAAAAAGCATACGGCGTAACTTTGCTGTGAATGGGAATATTTTTAAAAGCACTAATTCTACTGGTTCCTGACAAAGTTCCATCCGTACACCAAATATTATAGCACTGTGTTGAATCATCCTTTGCTACAAAAAATAGTTTTCCTAAAAGCACTTCTAATCTTAGTGGAACTGAACCTCCCATCATTTGTAAAGCCTGGAACTGGTGCGTACCTGTATCCGTTCCATCTGTAAACCATAGCTGTGTTTTATAAAATGAATCAGTGATAGTGAAATAGAGCTTGTTATTAAAAATTACAAATTCTTTTGGGTCAGAACCTTTTAAAGGAGCTTTATTTATATCCAGAAGCATATTCGGGTAAGTATTTAAAGCATCCTGCACCCATAGCTCCCTACCATGAATACTGTCGGTCGCATCAAAATATAACTTATTATCAAATACAATTGCTCCATTTTTCATAGGCATAGAGCTTCCCATTTTGCTTAAATCATATTTAACAAAATTTTGTCCCTTAACAATTGAAACAATTACAAGGCTGAATATTATAAGTCCTATTCTCATATTAATTCTTAATAAAATTCGTGTAGAAAATTTCCCCATTCACCTGTATTTGAATGACATAAAATCCGGGAGTCAAGTCAGACAAATTTATTGATCGATAGGCATCTAAATTTTGCATTTCACTAATCGTGATTCCAAGAGAATTTGAGATAGTAACCTTGTCATACTTTGCAATATGACTCTTATTTGAAATTACCAAGGATTCGGTTGAAGGATTTGGGTATGCTCTAAAGTGTTCTTCGCCACTACCATCATCTCCTCCAAGTATCCATGGATTGCAGTGTATTCTTATATTAATCGTACACCTTCTACAATTATTTAGGGTTATATTCAACCCCGTTCACCGTTGTCTTCCCACAATACCAAAATACTATTCGGCGAAATGTCACCAGCCTTCGTCGCGGCATTCGCATTCTCCGACTCCGATTTGCACTCTTGCAATCTACTGCTCTTTTTCCACGATCCATCTCAAGCTGAGGTCGAATACTAAATAATCACTTTGAGCAGGCGCCACAATCTTTCCCGCATTTATTCCCAACTGACCACTAACACTGACCACTGACCACTTTCTCAATTCCCCCAGGTCTCCTTATCCAAACTCCTATACTGTATCGCTTCCGCCAAATGTTCAATTCGTATATCCGGGCTGGCGGCAAGATCGGCGATGGTGCGCGATACTTTTTAGAGTAAACAGAATATAATTCAGGACTTAAATAATATCCATAAGAAACTGATATTTGAGAATAATTTTTTTTATAAAATATCCCCCCATGGAATGCGACATCATCCTTCTGAGGAAATGCTTTTGTTTGTTTAGTGATTCCATAAACAATTCTTTGCCCAATTTGCGAACTCAAAGGCAAATATGAAATTAAAAAAAAGAGCACTATTTTTAGCTTCATTTTATAAAATTAAAACCCCTTAAAGTGAAATAGTAGGGATAGATTGAATCGTAATTCCAAATCATTATCTTTAATCCTACCCGTGGGACTAGTTCCTAGTGGAAAAATATCCTGCCCATTTACGAAATAGTAGCCGGCCCCAATATTATGAGTTATCGTAAAAAAATGTAAGAAATTTATTCCAATACCATAGCCAATGTATCCTCTAAAAACTTTTCTCTTAATTTGTGTATGGTAATATAATTTTGTTAACGTATCATAGGTACCAAAATATTCTTGTGCATTAAATGAAATAACTGCAACACCGGTTTCCAAAAATGAAGTAAAAAAAGAATGTTGTTTATTAGGAAAATATCTCTGAGTTGCACCAAAACCAAGATTCTTATTTCCAATTATCTCAGCACCACCAAAAAATTCTGGGGTACTTATTCTTAACCCTTTTAAAATACTGATTTGAGAATACCATTTTTTATATTCAATCCCAATATTTAAACCTAAATCTTGTTCAATATAACCCGATGAATGAGTGATCCCTATTATTAAATTCATTTTCTTTTGCGAAAACAAATTACTTATAATCAAGAAAGTAAAAAAAAAGAATTTATTCCTCATGAGTTGAAATTTCATTATTGATATCTCAAGTAATTAACATCATTGTGTTCACTTAGCGATTGTAAGTGCCCCGTTTTTGTTGCACTTCCAATTGAACCACTATGAGCTGAACCGAGGCTGTCCTTCTTCAATTTAGGGCGTGGACTTGGGTGGCCTTCTTCTGCCTTTTCAGATGCTACCTTATGTCGATCAGTAACACTAACTCCTTTTCTTGATTTTGGTGCTCTATTGGCACTATGGTCAACAGCAAGGGCCAGCTCCACCGTTATCCTTCTTCTTCCAAAACCCCAAAATGCTGTTCGGCGAATGTCTCCAGACAGTCCCGAGCCGTCGTCGTGGTGTTATCTCCGAATGCACTTTTGCAATCTACAATTCATTTTCCACGATCCATCTCAAGCCCGAGTCGAATACTAAACCATCACTATGTGCAGGGACCCCTTTCTTTCCCGCATGTATTCCCAACTGACCACTAACAACTGACCACTGACCACTTTTATTCAATTCCCCCACGTCTCCTTATCCAAACTCCGATACTGTATCGCTTCCGCCAAATGTTCAATTCTAATATCCGCACTCGCGGAAAGATCGGCGATGGTACGCGATACTTTTAAGATCCTGTCGTAGGCCCGTGCGCTCAAGCCTTGCCGCTCCATCGCGGTTTTTAAAAGATTTTGCCCTGCCGTGGTAATCTGGCATACTTCCTTTACCTGCCTGCCACTCATTTGCGCATTGCTGTATACCTGGTTCTCACCTTTAAACCTATCGCCCTGAATCTCCCTGGCGCTGATCACACGCTCCCTTATCTTTTCACTCTTTTCTGTCGATCGGGTATTATTGGTGAGCTCTGAGAAGCTTACCGGCGTTACTTCAACATGAATATCTATCCTGTCGAGCAGCGGACCACTTATTTTATTTAAATATTTTTGCACCACGCCCGGGGCACATACACAATCTCTTTCCGGGTGATTAAAATAACCGCACGGACATGGATTCATAGACGCCACAAGCATAAAGCTGGCCGGGTACTCTACAGCGAATTTCGCACGTGAAATCGTCACTACCCTTTCCTCCAGTGGCTGCCGCATAACTTCCAATACCTGCCTTTTAAATTCCGGTAATTCATCTAAAAATAAAACACCGTTATGCGCCAATGATATTTCCCCGGGCTGTGGATTGCCACCTCCTCCAACTAAAGCCACATCGCTAATGGTATGGTGTGGCGATCTGAAAGGTCGCACATGAATCAAGCCTTCCTTGCTCAATTTTCCTGCAACACTATGGATCTTGGTTGTTTCTAAAGCCTCATGGAGTGTTAGTGGTGGCAAAATTGTAGGGAGTCTTTTCGCCAGCATGGTCTTCCCCGCTCCCGGAGGGCCTATTAGAATTACATTATGTCCGCCGGCTGCCGCAATTTCCAATGCGCGTTTTATATTTTCCTGCCCTTTTACATCATTGAAATCAACATCTGTATCCAATTGCTTTGAAGCAAATTCTTCCCGTGTATTAAATTCTTCCCGGGCTGGTTTTAAGCCTTCCTTAAAAAAAGAAACAATCTGTTTTATATTATCAATGCCATAAACCTCCAAATCTTTTACAATCGCCGCTTCCCGGGCATTTTGCCTTGGCAGTATAAATCCTTTGAATCCCTCCTTGCGCGCCTGGATGGCAATAGGCAACACCCCCTTAATTGGAACCAGCGTGCCATCAAAGCTAAGTTCTCCCATAATAATATATTGACCCACCTCCTGATCCGGAATCTCACCCGTAGCGGCCAAAATTGCAGTGGCCAGGGTTACATCATAAGCACTCCCCTCCTTGCGAATATCTGCAGGTGCCATATTTACAAGTATCCGCAAACCCCGAAGTGGAATACGATTGTTCTTGAAAGCCGTTTCTATCCGCGTCTGGCTTTCTTTAATTGCATTATCCGGTAAGCCCACAATAAAGAAATGAGGGCTACCTTCACTAACATTAACTTCGACGGTGATGGGAATGGCGTTTACGCCGTAAACAGCGGATCCAAAAGTTTTTACAAGCATGATATTAAATTTTTATTAATGCGAATGTAAATAAAAATCTTTTGCTTTTATTTAAATCGGTGACGCCTTACTAAAAAGTTTCGCTTTTTTTATTCTTTCTCAGAATTGTTTCAGGAACCGGGTGTCATTTTCAAAGAAGGTGCGCAGGTCATTAACACCATGTAGCAGCATCGACTGTCGTTCAATGCCCATCCCAAATGCGAACCCGCTATGTTTTTCTGGATCAATGCCACAATTTATAAGCACCTTGGGATGAACCATGCCACAACCCAGTATTTCCAGCCACCCGGTATATTTACATACATTACAGCCATTGCCATTACAAATGGTACAGCTTATATCCATCTCCGCGGAAGGTTCCGTAAAAGGGAAATAGCTCGGCCTGAAGCGTATTTCTATCCCTTCTCCATACATCTGCCTTACAAAATAAAATAAGGTCTGCTTAAGGTCTGCAAAGCTTACATTTTCATCAATATATAATCCTTCGATTTGATGAAAAAAACAATTCGCGCGCGCACTAACTGCCTCATTCCTGTATACCCTGCCCGGGGCCAGGATACGTATCGGTGGCTTTTGCGATTGCATCGTCCTTATTTGTACACTGCTGGTATGCGTTCTGAGGGCCAGCTGTTCTTCCATATTGATAAAAAACGTATCCTGCATATCACGTGCTGGATGATTCACGGCAAAATTAAGTGCTGAAAAATTGTGCCAGTCATCTTCGATCTCAGGTCCTTCTTCGATGATAAAACCAATACGCGAAAAAATATCAATAATCTTGTTTTCAATAACGGAAATAGGATGCCTGCTTCCTTTATTACTGTAAAATGGAGGCAGGCTCATATCTTCCTTTGTAACTTTGTCTTCCTTTTTATTACCCAGGGCATCATGGTAAGAAGAGAACCTTTCTTCAATGGCCTTTTTTGTTTCATTCAAAATTCTTCCTGCTTCTTTCCTGTCTTCTGATGCCAGATCCTTAATTACATTAAAAAGTTCCATCATCTCGCTTTTTTTTACGAGAAATTTCATGCGAAATTTATCCAGGTCATCCTTGGTATTTAAAGAAAATTTATCAGCTTCTTCTTTTATCCGTTGCAGAGATTCTTTTAAACTCATATTAAGACTTTCGAATTTTTTCAAAAGTAATATTTTAATGCCATCAGTTTATAAACACTATTGTATTAATATTATACTTTTAAAAATTTATTATTTATTATTTATATATGTTAATCATGTTTATTACTTTCCATTATTTGAAGTTTATTTATTTTATATAAGTTTATCCACTTGATAAGCATCGTTGTAATTCAATGAGGAAGGTAGTTACAAAGGACTATGAACAATTTTTAATAACTGTGTACAATTATTATTGTGGTTAAGTACTTTAGAAATTATTGTGCATTAATGAAGGTATAATCGGGTATAAACAGGGATTAATTAACATCCGTTTTTTTTTTATTTATATCAACAGGATAAAGTAATTATATACACAGGATTATACACACTTAATCAAACATAATACTTAGGAATTCATCAATATCAAATGAACTTTTTACCTCAATTTCTTTATAGTAAACCACCTTATCCGGTATTCTCCTGCTAAACAGATCTCCATTCTTAAAATATAAATTGCCACTGCCATTCTCAAACACAAATATTTTATAGCTGCCGGGTACCAGGTCATCAAAAATATAATTATGATTAGGTTCTATTACTTGACGTTTACAATAAAAATCACTGCTTATGGTAAGCATGTATTTATTTGTGAATGTGGAATCGGTTTTTATTTTTAAGGTTTGTAATTCTTCCCTCCCAAATATTCGGAGTATAAGATCAAAGCTATCATTTTCAATACCAAAAATATCAGTAATGGCCCCTTTTTGAAAAGTAATTTTATAATCACCTTCATTCAAACCGGAAATTATAATTCCACGTGTATTAAATCTGAGTAGTTCATTATTTAATAACGAAGTATCTTTTTTTAATATTATTTTGTCTCTTTTAATATTTATTGAATCTATAATTCGGTTAAATTTCAGCAAGGATAATCCATTTATTTTTATGGTGTAAAAGCTGAATTCTGTTTTAAGGAGTTCCTTATTCTTTGAAACTTTTACAGGGAGGCTAAAAATTTTATTATTTATCGTATAGTTAAAATGTGCAGAGTCTCTAGGATTTAGGCTTGTTACCAGAATTTTTTTATTAGAGCCTTCATTACAATCGTCTTCATTATCTAAAGTATAATAACTCTCTTTTTTATCCTGGCTTGGGTCTTCCTGATTGATTTTAATTTCTCCGACTTGCGCTGCATCAAATTGGAACAGGTAAATTCCGCGGCTATCACTTGTTACGGAAATAAGATTATTATTTATTTTATCCTGTTTAAATTGACGAAGAACAACGGTCTTATTAGTAGAAGTATCGATATAAACAGGAGCGCCCAGAAATGCCAGTGATTCTCCGGGCTCCCAGCGTTCATTATTGTTTTTATCACCTATTGAAATCAAAGTATAAGAACCGGTTCTTATGTTCTCGAATTTAAATATCCCACTCTCATCTGATTTTACTTCATAATCAGGATCTGATTTTATTATTGTGGTATCATTAAAATTAATATATAAACCAATGAGTGTGTTCTTTACGGGTTTCAGATTTACAGCGTCAATAAGAAAGCCTTTTAGTCTGCCCCGATCAAGGATTGAACCTGTGCTAAATATATATTTTAAATCAGGGATTGGATTTCCTTCAGTTATATCAGCGATGCTATTTTTAGCATCAATGGTATAGGTTGTATTTGCTTGTAAGTTTTTTAATTTAATTACCAGTTTTTTTTTATACGCCTCTACCTCAAAGCCATTTCTTACAAGCGGTGAAATGGCAATGTTTTTTTGAGCATCTTTTAATTGTATATTCTCATTAAAATTTATCGTAATTTTTTTTAATTTAAAATTTAAGGTGCTGTCTCGTGGGTTTGAAGAAAGTGCAATCGGGGGTGTGGAATCTTTTATGCCTCCTTCAGGAGCCATAATCTGAGCACACGACTGCAATATAATAATGCAAAAAAGTTTAATGCTATTTTTTAAAGACATAAATCAGGCTGGAATATTCATTATTATCTCTTGCTTTACTATTGGATAAAACACCGTTTATCAAACCCTTGATAAGAGAAAGCGGAAAAGTTGTTCTTTTATATTCTTCACTCTTAATGCTCACATAAAAGGAATCATATTTCATTGGGATGATCTGGCAAAGTTTAAAATTATATTGCCCAAAAAGCTTTTGAATGCTCTCTTTACTGAAATGGGAAAGATGCCTTGGAACATCGTATGCCGCCCAGTATTCTTTATACTTCGTTGCATCAGGTGAATGGTGGTTAGGAACTGCGATAACAACAATACCCTTGTCGGTTAGCATCGTTGCTATTTGTTGCATTCTTTCGGAAAGCTTATGTACATGTTCGAGCACATGCCACATCGTTATTACATCAAATTTTTCTTTTGTTTTTTCTAGGTAATCTGTGTCGTATGTTTCTATGGTTTTTGCGTTGGTCAAATTGCGGGCATCAGCGTCGGGCTCCACTCCTACTGTTTTCCAACCCAAACTGTTGCAATATTTAAGGAATTCACCGGTGCCACAGCCGATATCCAGAATTAAATTTGCTTCATGATAATTTGCTTTTATTATCCTCGCCTTGGTAGTGAATTGCCTATTGCGGATTATACGATAAAGCCATGGTATTATCCCGGATTTATTCGCATGATGAGAAATATAAATTTCTGAATTATAATAGGCGCTGATCTCCATCTCCGTTGGTCGCGGATTGGTAAAAACAAAGCCACAGCCGGCACACTTCACGATATTAAAAAATTCTTTGCTAATGCTAAAGTCCTCACATCGAATAAAAACAGACATTGTTTTTTCACCGCAAACAGGGCAGGATTCTAGATATTCCATTGGTGCAAAAGTAACTTATCTTCCCAAACTAATCATTAAAACAGAAATGTCGGCTGGGCTCACACCTGAGATTCTTGAGGCTTGTCCTAAGGTAACGGGTTTGATCATGCTAAGTTTTTCCTTTGCTTCATGCGATAAGGAGTTTATTTTTTTATAATCATAATCAATGCCGATGGTTATATTTTCAAACTTTAGCATTTTCTCTGCGGTATCTTTCTCTTTTTCCAGATAGCTCTCATACTTCATTAATATTTCAGCCTGCATTATTGTATCAGCATCATAACCTTTTAGGTCCTCTCCTATGGCAGGATTATGATTAATAAAATTGGCTATTCCAATTTGCGGACGTGTGATTAGTGAATGCAATTTCACCTTCTGTTTTATTAATGGGGTATCAGCATCTTCCAAAATTAAGTTTGCATCTTTTTCAGAGATAGAAGTTTCATTGAAGTATTTAACGATTTCCTGAGACTGGTCGATCTTTTTTATTACTGCCTCCAGTCTTTGATCTGAAGCCAGGCCGATGGCATGGCTCAATTGCGTGAGACGGATATCTGCATTGTCCTGTCGCAATAAAATACGGAATTCAGCACGGGAGGTAAACATCCTGTAAGGCTCTTCTGTTCCTTTATTAATCAAATCATCTATCAGAACGCCTATATATGCTTGATCCCGGGTGAGGATGAATGGAGCCGCTTCTTTTATTTTTAGATGGGCATTGATACCGGCCATTAAACCTTGGCAAGCGGCTTCTTCATATCCTGTAGTCCCATTTATCTGACCAGCAAAATACAACCCTTTGATTAGTTTTGTTTCCAGGGTGGACAATAATTGGGTAGGAGGGAAGTAATCATACTCAATCGCATAACCAGGTCGAAACATTTTAGCAGATTCAAACCCGGAAATATTTCGCAGCGCTTCCAATTGAATCTCTTCTGGTAGAGAGGTAGAAAAGCCGTTTACATATATTTCAACAGTATCCCAGCCTTCTGGCTCCACAAAAATTTGATGTCTTTCTCTTTCTGCAAATCGGTTTATCTTATCTTCAATGCTTGGGCAATATCTTGGACCAACACCTTTTATTCTTCCAGCGTACATTGGGCTATCGTCAAATCCGGTTTTTAATATATCATGGACTTTTTGATTTGTATAGGTAACCCAACAGCTTCTTTGTTTAACCACGGGTTTTATTTCACTTAAATAGGAGAATTTGCCCGGTTTGATATCACCAGCCTGTTCTTCCATTTTTGAATAATCCAGACTCCTGCCATCCAAGCGTGGAGGCGTGCCTGTTTTCATTCTACCCGCTTCAAATCCTAGGTGAACTAATTTTTCTGTTATACCAAACGATGCACTCTCTCCAATTCGACCCCCTCCAAAATTCTTTTTTCCGATATGAATTATACCATTCATAAAAGTTCCTGAAGTTAGGATGACAGATTTTGCGAATATTTCTATCCCCAGCCCAGTATTTATCCCAATAACTTTATCATTTTCAACCAATATATCATTTACACTATCTTGCCAAAAGTCTACGTTTTCTGTAGCTTCTAATTTGTCTCTCCAAAATTTTCCAAAGAGTAAACGATCGTTTTGGCTTCTGGGACTCCACATTGCCGGGCCCTTACTTAAATTCAGCATTCTGAATTGAATAGTACTTAAATCTGAAATTATTCCAGAATATCCTCCTAAAGCATCTATCTCCCTGACAATTTGACCCTTGGCTACTCCTCCCATAGCTGGATTGCAGCTCATTTGAGCGATTTTACTCATATCCATTGTTATGAGTAGCACCTTACTTCCCAAGTTAGCCGCAGATGCCGCAGCCTCACAACCTGCGTGACCTGCGCCAACAACTATAATATCGTATTTATCGAATAACATAATTTTAATTTGTAGTAAAGATACTTAAATAAAGGTGCTCCTTTTGCCGCATTATCAGCTTCTGTTTTTTTGTTTTATCGTTATACCCGATTAAATGTAGCACGCCATGTACAAAAACCCTTCTTATTTCAAGTATTCGTTTCACGTGAAACACCTTGGCATTTTCTTTAATTCTATCGTAACTAATATATAAATCACCTTCGATGATATCTTTTGAATCGCTTAAATCAAAAGTTATAATGTCGGTATAGTAATTATGACTAAAGGTTTCCTTATTTATTTTTAATAAGGATTCATCTTGTACAAGAACAATATTTAAAAACCCTAGAATTTTACCTTCTTTTTTAATAACATCCTGCAACCAAATTTGAATTCTCTTCCATTCCGGTACATAAAATATAGGGTATTCTCGATGAATTTGAATATTTATTTTGGGGTGTTTCACGTGGAACATCTATCTAATTAAGCTAATAATTCCATTAATGTTCTGGTTTTTATCCTTTAATGAAGCTACAAATGACACAAAAAGGTATTGTCCTGATTCGCAAGGATTATTATTTGCATCATTGCCATCCCATCCATTAAGTAAATTGTTGGTTTCGAATACTAACTCTCCCCACCGATTGTATACTTTTAGCCACGACTTCGTATAATCAATATATAATCCTTTGGGTATAAAACGGGTGTTTTTTTCAATATTGGACCCTGGATGAAAAGCATTAGGAAAGAAAACAAGTAAATCACCAGGTACACATACAATATTTGATTTCGAGATGGCTGAGGTAACACCATAGGAATTGCCGGATTTCTCATAGGCTAATACATAGTAGCAAACACCATCATTCAATATTTCATCTGGGAAATGTAAATCGGTATAGGATAGGGAATCAGGAATTAATGTTTTTACGAGTATGAAGGAATAACCTAAACTTGCGTCACCAGTGCCTTGATATACCTCATACTTTTCTACCCCTGCATCAAAATCCAAATATGAATTCCAATCTATTCTATTGATCGATTTGGTTATTTTTTTAGGTATAAGTAAAATTGAATTACAGATATTACTGGTGTCTTGAAATTGTAAACAGGTGTTTAATATGATTATCCTAAAATAATATTTTATTTCATCCGTAATTAAACTATCAGCTGTAAAAGTATAATTATTACTTAAGGGTTTAATAGATTTTCGGGTGTAATAATTTTTTCCATTTGTACTCTGTTGAAAAATTGCAAGTGAAATAAAATTAAACTTATCAGTGATCCAATCAATATTAGCGCTTGTAAAATTGACAATATTAACTTGAGAAATATAATTTATAGAGGCAAGTGAAATAAACTTTACTGGAATACATTCAATATTGCTGGAAGAAGAAATAGCGGTATTACTAGAGTTAATAGCCCGTACAAAAAAGCAAGCAAGATCTCCGTCATTTATTGTATTATCACTTAATACATAATTCAATGGTCCGGAAACGGAAAAAAAATCTTTTTCGTTTTTAGGTGCGCCACCATTAACAACAGCGAAAATTTGATACTTAGCTACCAGGAATCCAATATACCCAGTCCAGGAGAATGAGAACAGGTGGTTACAGCTATCAAAACTTACTGAAAGTTTAATAGCAGTATGCTTATCTATAATGGCTGTGATATTATTACAGCTATCATAGGCGGCAATAGAATAGGTTTTCGTACTAGTAGAAGGTGTGGAGCTATTGTCGGTAAACTGATTGGTTGTATTGCCAAGATCGGCTATTGGAATATTATTGGTGCCGCTCACAGAATATATTTTATAACCTGCAAGATCCTTACTGGTATTGGTTTTCCAGCCAATTATATATTTTCCACTAAGTGGATCAACACTAACGCTGTCGATAAGCTGAGAGGCTGTTTGAGTTAAATCGATGCTTAGTGTATCGCTGCTTAAGGTGGGATTTCCAGAGCAATTATATTTTAAAACAATAAAATATTGCCAGATATTGGTAATCAGAAAAGCCCCTTTATGTATATACTGATTTTGGGATAATGTTTTTACACTGTCAATTGTATCGAATGGGCCTACTAATCCACTTCTGCCATATATATAGTAGGACTGAAAACTATTGCATGTATCCGTTGGTACAGTCCATTTCAACACGACATCGGAATCGTTCAATGACTTACAGGCACGACGTAAATTTAAAGGATTATCAATAGCGAATAAATGGCCTGAAATAAAACACATCATCAAAAGACCCATAAGGACTTTTAAATATTCCGGAATATGTAATTTCTTTTGCAAAATCAGAACATACAATTATATAATCAGAACATGGGAGATCTATCACGTTCCACAAACTACAGCAAGCCAATCCTCACGTTGTAAGTATTTCCCTGCAACGATCTTCAAATCTTCCGGCGTAATGGATTTTATTCTCTCAAAGCCTTTGTAAAGCAGTTCATAGGAATAACCGTTCAATACCAGGGTTTCAATATATTTCAACTGGTTATAAGCGCCATCAAGGCTTCTTAGTACGTGCCCCAACAAATAGTTTCGTGCAACGTTTAACTCCTCCTCATCAACAAGCTCCGTAGTTAAACGCTCCATTTCTGCAAATATTTCATTCACAGCCTCATCTTTTACACTGTTCTTCACTTCAGTGCCGATACCCCATTCGCTGCCTGTGCTGTAATCGCTTATACTACTGCCTATGCCATAGGTATATCCTTTTTCTTCGCGCAAATTATCCATTAAGCGAGAACCAAAATAGCCTCCCAAAATAAGATTCAACATTTGGGTATCATTATAATCCGGATGCGTGCGCGATACATGTTTACGCACCACTCTTAAAGCGGCCTGGAGCGACTCCGGCTTTTCTACAAATGCATTTCCTCCGGAAGCTGCCTGTAAGGAGCTGGTAGGCTTCTCCGGCAGTTTCTCTGATTTTTGACCGATGGCCAGGGCTCGGGTTAATATATTGATAATATTTTCATCAATATTTCCGGCAACAAAAATATTTGCATTGGCAATATTATAATGTTGGTCGAAAAACTCCTGTATTGTTGCACGGCTAACCGAATTGTAGTTTTCAATACTCGGTGTCATTCCCCAAGGATGTGATTCCCCCCAAATTCTGCGAGAAGTTTCATATTGAGCTAAGACGGTGTTTTTCTCAAGAGAAACTTTTAAATCCTGAATTTCCCGGGCAATGAGAATTTCTAATTCTTCCTGTTTGAAAGCGGGAAGGGTAAGTAGCTCGATAAAGTAGGGGAGAACACTTTCGAGGTGCTTATTTAATGTATACAAGGTAACAGAAGCCCATTCTGAACGCACATTATAATCAGTATAAGCGCCAAAAAAATCCATGGCCTCCGCCAGTTGAATCGCTGTCCTGTTTTTTGTGCTCTCAAAAAGCATGTCCATTGTAAGGGCAGCAATCGAGGCTTGCTTTTGGTATATCCTTCCAGCGGGGAAAAACAGATCAATTTTCAATAAAGCATCTTCAGTGGTATTTATTGTATGAAGTATATTCCCATTGGTTAAGTGATATTTCTTTGCAACTGGAATTGTAAAGTTCTCCGGGACTACAAATGGTGGTGGTATTGCACGATTAAGCATCGCTGCAAAGGTACACTATAGTAAGGAATTTTTTAAGAACCAGGAAATGATTCCAGATTTGATGAGTCATTAAAATTTCATCCGGCCAGGATAGATCACGATGATTTAGCTGAAATCAATCTTTCCGGTAATACAAGGTATTGCTTTTTTCGCGGATAAGGTAGGTTCTTGCAAATTCCTTCACCTGTTCTATCGTCACTTTCCTAAAATGTTCCAATTCTTCATTCACCATATTTGCATCTCCCTGTACCTCTGCAAAAGCAAGTGCAATAGTACGGTCAAGCAAACTCATCATTTCGTAAACCTGGCTGCTTTCGAGCTTGTTTTTTATTTTAGTGAGTTCATCTTCTTTACACCCTTCCTGTTTTAGCTTTTCAATCTCTGCCCAAACCGCTGTTTCGGCCTGCTTTAAGCTCACTCCATTCATTGTTTTACCGCTGAATATGATCAACCCTTCATCGAAGCTGCCGGTATGGTAGCAGCTGAAGTTGCTGAACAGCTGGTGTTCCTTAACCAGAGCATAATAGAGGCGCGAAGATTCTCCCAGGCCAAAGATATTGGTAAGAATATCCATGGCATAATAATTTTCATCCGATCGTTTCACCCCATGAAACGCTAAATAAAAAGCATCTGCAGGCACCTTACTTCTCAACTCCAGCGTTCGTGCCTCTTTTTGTAAAGGTTCGGCAGGTAGTGCGCGAACGGGCACTTTAGCAGATTCAATGGTCGCGAACCATTTTTCACACAATTCTTTTGTTCTTTCCAGGGTAATATTTCCGGCAACTACCAAAACCGCATTATTCGGGGCATAAAACTTCTTAAAAAAAGCCTTCACATCGCCAAGGGAAGCATTCTCAATATGACTTAATTCTTTGCCTATGGTATCCCATTGATACGGATGTTTGGTATAAGCCAGGGGGCGTAGTTTCAGCCATACGTCGCCATAGGGTTGATTAAGATACCGTTGCTTAAACTCCTCGCTCACCACATTGCGCTGCACATCCAGGCTATCCTTGCTGAAGGCCAGGGATAACATTCTATCGCTTTCCAACCAGAATGCAGTTTCTATATTATTCGCCGGAAGTTGAATATAATAATTGGTGACATCATTATTAGTAAAGGCATTATTTTCTCCACCCACCAATTGCAAGGGTTCATCATAATCCTCAATATTTACACTCCCGCCAAACATAAGGTGCTCAAACAAGTGCGCAAACCCGGTTTTGTTGGGATCTTCGTCGCGGCTACCTACATCATACAATACATTTAGTACAGCCAAAGGTGTTTCTCCATCAAAATGGTGGATTACCCGAAGGCCATTTTCCAAAGTAAACTTGGTGAAATTAATCATGATGCAAAAATACGGAATTATTGGAAGGAGGTAATCACAATCGCTAAGGTAAGCGGTTTTCAAGACCAGTTTCCATAAAAAAAGCCCCTGTTAATCACGGAGGCTTTTTTATTCGGTGTATTTAAACACTTACATTTTCTTAGGCTCGGCTTTTTTGGTTTCCATCTTCTTAGGCTCAGCTTTTTTGGTTTCCATTTTCTTGGGATCAGCAGGTTTTGTTTCCATTTTCTTAGGATCAGCCTTTTTTGTTTCCATTTTCTTGGGATCAGCAGGTTTTGTTTCCATTTTAGGTTTAGGCTTGCTGTCTTTTGCCGGTGTAGTTTGAGCATTTGAAACAAAAACAAATACAACCGCGATTAACATTACTAATAATTTTTTCATGATGACAATAGGTTTAAGGACCTTACTCGTGCAGCGTAAAGAAAAATGTTTTATTTATTTGATGCAAGCTGCAGCTTGCAAGGATTAATTAAAGTTCAAAAATAAGGGCAGGATTTTTTTATAATGTGAAAACGATGTTAAAAAACAAAGCCTGAAAAAACAAAGCCAGCTTTTAAGAATCTGGATTAAGCAAAGCATTGCAATCAGGACAAAGTGAAGCCAGCTAATTAATAAAAATAACCTTTCATTTTTTTTACCTTTGCGACTTTAATCTTATATCTCGTATTGATATGTATTTTGTATTTACCAATTACTTAATACTAAATACTTAATACTAATTATATATACCCATGGATACCCGAAGCTACCTTAGCAATGCAGAAATTACCTATATCGATTATTTATACCATCAGTATGAGAGCAGCCCCAATAATGTAGACTTTGGCTGGCAAAAATTTTTTGAAGGTTATGCCCTCGGACGGCAATCATTTGCCGGCGCCAGCACTTTAACGGTTAAAGAAATACAGGTTTTACATTTGATCAGGGATTACCGTGCCAGGGGTCATCTTTTTACCTTAACAAACCCGGTACGGCCACGCAGGCAATATACCCCCACGCTCGACATATCAAATTTTAATTTAGGCCCGGAAGATCTTGAAACAGAATTCGAAGCTGGAAATGATGTAGGTCTGGGGAAAGCAAAGCTAAAGGATATTATCTCCTTATTAGAACAAACCTATTGCCAGAGTATCGGAGCGGAATACGCATATATTCGCACGCCAGAGCGGGTAGAATGGTTGAAGAACAGGATGGAAAAGTCGCGTAACACGCCTAAATTTGGCCTGGAAGAAAAAAAGTCAATTCTACAAATGCTGGTGAAAGCTGTTGGAATAGAACAGTTTTTAAACACAAAATTTGTAGGTCAAAAGCGATTTAGTATCGAGGGGGGTGAAACCACCATTGCGGCATTGAGTGAAACAATTGAAAGGGGAGCGGAGTTGGGAATAGAGGAATTCACCATTGCCATGGCCCACCGGGGCAGGCTTAATGTGCTCTCGAATATCCTCGGTAAATCCAATAAAGAACTTTTCAGTGAGTTTGAAGGAACTACCTATACCGAAGAAAATTTTGAAGGTGATGTAAAATATCATTTGGGTTATACCAATGACACTACCGCCCGGAATGGGAAAGCCATTGTGATCAGCCTTGCACCCAATCCTTCCCATCTTGAAGCGGTAAACCCCGTAGTGGAGGGCATTGTGCGAGCTAAAACGGACAGGAAATACAACGGTAACGTAAGTAAAATTGCACCTATTCTAATTCATGGCGATGGGGCAGCGGCAGGGCAGGGGATCATGTATGAAACGCTTCAAATGGCAGGACTGGAAGGGTATACCACCGGTGGAACGATTCATATTGTGATTAATAATCAGGTAAGCTTTACCACCAACTTCAACGAGGCACGTACTTCTACCTATTGCACGGATGTAGCCAAAACCACGCTATGCCCCGTATTCCACGTTAATGGCGATGATGCCGAAGCGGTAGTATTCTCCACTAAAATGGCACTGGAATACCGCCAGCAATTTCATACGGATGTGTGGATTGATGTACTTTGTTATAGGAAATACGGTCACAATGAAGGAGATGAACCACGTTTTACCCAGCCCTTACTTTACAAGGCAATTTCAACACACGAGAATCCGAGAGACATCTATGCTAAAAAATTAATTGAAGAAGGTAGTATTGATGAGGCTTATAGCAAGCAGGTAGAAGAGAATTTTAAATCTTCTTTACAAAATGAGTTAGATCATACCAGGAAAAATGCAAAAGTAACCCCCAGGAACATTTTCAATAACCTATGGAAAGATTATAAAAATCCATCCGTCCTGGATTTTTTTGAACCTGTAAAGACCCAGATTCCTAAGAAGAAATTTATTGAGCTGGCGGAGAAAATCACCAGCTTACCTGAAGGATTTAAACCCTTCAATAAGATAGAAAAACTTTTCACGGAAAGAAAGGCGATGATCAAAAACAATAAGTTCGACTGGGCCATGGGGGAATTGATGGCTTATGCCACCCTTCTTGAAGAAGGCCATCCTGTAAGGCTTTCGGGCCAGGATGTAGAACGGGGTACATTTAGTCACCGTCATGCAGTTATAAAGAAGGAAGACAGTGAAGAAGAATATATTTATCTAAACAAGCTAAGTAAAGAGCAGGCAAAATTCCAGGTTTACAATTCCATTTTAAGCGAATATGGTGTTCTGGGTTTTGAATACGGGTACGCCATGGCCATGCCTAATGGCTTAACTATCTGGGAAGCCCAGTTTGGTGATTTTGGTAACGGCGCTCAAATTACCATCGACCAGTTCATCTCTTGCGGGGAGGCAAAATGGAAAACAAAAAATGGGATTGTGCTGTTATTGCCCCATGGCTATGAAGGGCAAGGGCCGGAACATAGCAGTGCTCGGCTCGAACGATTTTTACAGCTCTGCGCCAATAATAATATGATGGTTTGTAATGTTACAAAACCGGCCCAATTATATCATCTTTTGCGTACACAGATGAAAAGGAATTTCCGGGTGCCGATTATTATTATGAGTCCGAAAAGCTTACTCAGACATCCTTTATGCACCAGTACGATAGAAGATTTCACCAACGGAAGTTTCGAGGTTCTTCTTGATGATGAATACGCCACACCGGCGACGAAAGTAAAACGTGTTTTGTTTTGTTCAGGTAAAATATATTATGATTTACTTGCGAAACAACAGGCGGATAAACGAAAAGATGTGGCTATTGTGCGCCTTGAACAATTATTTCCCATGCCGGAAATTGCAATGGATAAAATATTTAAGAAATACAAGCATGCCTCATTTTTCTGGGTTCAGGAAGAGCCAAAAAATCAAGGGGCCTGGCTGTCGTTATTGCGCCGCGATGAGAACCGGGTATTGCAGCTCATCTCCCGTAAATCGAGCCCAAGCCCGGCCACCGGATATTATAAAATTCACAACCAGGAACAGGAAGCCATCGTGAATGAGGCATTTGAAAAATAAAAAAACGGAACAGGATTAATGTCCAATATAAAACAATTAGCAGGTCATACCGCTGTATATGGTTTAAGCACCATATTGGGCAGGTTGCTAAATTATTTATTGGTTCCTCTCTATACCCGAATGCTCGACCCCGTGGAATACGGCTCTGTGAGTGAGTTCTACGCCTATGCCAGCTTCCTGGCTGTAATTTTCACCTATGGGATGGAGACGGCTTTTTTTCGTTTCAGCCAGAAAGAGGAAAATAAAATTGGCGTGTTCAGCACAGCATGGATCTCTGTGATCGGCTCCTCTATTGCCTTAAGCGGATTACTTATTTTGTTCACGCCGCTCCTTGCCAATATTTCCTATAATACAGCACATATAAACTTCTTTTATTATTTCATTGCTATACTCTGCGCAGATGCAATAATGACGATCCCGTTTGCCTGGTTGCGCCAAACGAACAGGCCCATTCGTTTTGCCACAATAAAACTAATTAGCATCGGTATAAATATCAGCCTGAATCTTTTTTTTATATTATTGGTTCCTTACCTGAGTAAGAAAGGCATTGTGTGGGCTATGGATTTTAAAAATGCGGCTTCAGGAGTCACGTATATTTTTATTATAAATATTCTATCCAGTGTTTGTGTGATGCCAGTTTTCGCTAAGGAATTTAAATTTCTTTCCCGGGGATTTAATAAAACTTTATGGAAGCAAATGATAACCTATGCGATGCCCTTGATGGTATTGGGTTTCGCAGGCATGGTGAACGAAACGATGGATCGCTTTTTATTAAAATATATGATACCTGATAAAAATTATGCCTTGGCTCAAATCGGGATTTATGGGGCGGTATATAAGCTAAGTATTATCATTACGCTTTTTATCCAGGCCTTCCGCTTTGCTGCCGAACCATTTTTCTTCAGCAGGGCAAAAGATAAAAATGCACCGGAACTTTATGCTAAGGTGATGCACTATTTTATTATGGTATGTTGCGTGATATTTTTAATGGTCACATTATACCTGGATTTTTTTAAGCATTTCATTGGAGAAGAATACCGTGTAGGATTACCTGTGGTACCTATTTTACTTTTGGCCAATATGTTCCTGGGGATATTCTTTAATTTATCCATCTGGTATAAAATTACGGACAGAACAAAATTTGGCGCCTTGATCACGATCATCGGAGCGGTGATCACAATTACATTAAATATAATTTTAATCCCGGTAATGAGTTATACCGGATCGGCCTGGGCCACGCTGGTATGTTATTTCAGTATTGCTGTGATAAGTTATTTTGTTGGCCAGAAATATTTCCCGGTGCCTTATTCATTGCGTAAGATCAGTATGTATATAGGTTTGATGCTTGTGTTTTATTTCATTTACAGCTTCCTGCATGATATATACGAGTTGAAGCAGCTTTCGTTTATGACGCTCCAAACGATTGCTACCATCATGTTTTTGGGGTATATCGGGTGGTTGTATATCGCAGAGAGACAGGCGAAGAATGGAATACCATTGCCATAAGAATAAAATTATTATCACAAAATATTGATCAATGCCCAGAATAAAGATCGATTCAAAGAAGAATTCGCATAAAACGTTCCGATGGAACGTAAATACAAACGCAATGATAATGCTACCCACGAATTGTTCCTAAGGGAACAAAATGCATTATAACCCTTAGCACATGAACAATAGAAATACGTGAGCGTATAAATGCTTACCCCCGGCCGGGAAGTTATCCATTATTAATGTTTAAAATGTCGTATTCCCGTGAACACCATTGGGATATTATGGTCATTGCAATACTTTATGCTTAGTTCATCTTTAATGCTTCCGCCGGGTTGTATTATTGAAGCTATCCCATTATTAATAGCAATCTCCACACAATCGGGAAAAGGAAAGAAAGCATCCGAAGCCATCGCTGCACCATCTAAGTTGAAGCCGAAATTATCTGCTTTTTTAATGGCTTGAAGTAAGGCATCCACACGGCTTGTTTGTCCGCTGCCCATGCCAAGAAGCTGCTTGTTTTTGGCCAGAACAATCGTATTACTTTTTACATGTTTGCTTATTTTGGCAGCAAATAAAAGATCGCTCATCTGCTCTGGTGTTGGCGAAGCAGTAGTCGCTGTTTTCAGGTCGGATTCTGTTTCTGTTTTATTGTCGGCATCCTGGACAAGGAAACCATTGAGTAGGCTCTTGATCTGCTTGGCTTGCGATTCAAATTTTTTCAATTTCAGGATATTCCTGTTTTTCTTTTTCTTTAAAATTTCGAGGGCGGCCTCTTCATAATCGGGGGCGATTAATATTTCAAAAAACAATGAATCCATTGCTGCTGCTACTTCAGCAGTAATTTTTTTATTGGTGGTGATCACTCCCCCGAAAGCAGAAACAGGATCACCCGCCAATGCTTTGTTCCAGGCTTGGAGGAGATCATTATCGCAGGCCACCCCGCAGGCATTGGTATGTTTCACAATAACAAAAGCAGGTTCATCAAATTCATGAACCAATTGCAAGGCAGCATCTGTATCCACCAGGTTATTATAAGAAAGTTCCTTGCCATTCAGTTTTTCAAATACCTCGTCTAAGTTGCCAAAGAATGTACCTTGCTGATGGGGGTTCTCGCCATAGCGAAGGGTTACACCATCAGTACAGCTTAGTTTTAAATACGGGGAAGAAGGATCAAAAAAATTATGTATTGATGTATCATAATGAGAGGTAATATGAAACGCTTTGCCTGCAAATGTTCGGCGTTGATCCATAGTTGTTTCTCCAGATTGCATATCTAATAAACCTAGCAGCTCGGAATAATCATTTTTATCTGCTACGATCAAAGTATCGGTATAATTTTTAGCGGCTGCACGGATTAAAGAAACGCCGCCAATATCAATTTTCTCAATTATTTCTTCCTCGGTGCCTCCGGCTTTTAATGTTTCTTCAAATGGGTATAAATCAACAATCACAAGGTCTAATGCCGGTATCCCATATTCATTCATCTGCTTTATATCTTCCGGATGATCTCTTCTTCCTAAGATACCACCAAACACTTTAGGATGCAGCGTTTTTACCCTTCCCCCCAGGATGGAGGGATAGCCGGTGAGATCTTCCACACGAATCACCGGTATACCAAGATCCTCCACAAATTTTTGAGTGCCGCCAGTGCTATAGATGGCGATATTCAGTTCATGAAGCTTTTTTATTATCGGCGCGAGGCCATCTTTATAAAAAACAGAAATAAGGGCAGATTGAATCTTTTTAGAAAGCATAATTGGAGGCGCGAAGATAATTGAGAATAGGGGCAAGAAAAAAAATGTTTGGATTATAAAATCAAGTGTGTACAAATGTGTTCCCTTTTTCAGGTTCATGCGTTATAGATTAAAGCTGTTAATTTGTAAAAGCATAAAACAACAATACAAAATGAAATTGAAGATCCTGCTCTTCTTCCTATGCTTAATAGGCTGGAGCGCCAACCGCGCCCAGGCAGTTAAAGACGCCTATATTTCTCCGGGCATATCGCTTGGCTATTGTTTAAGCTCCCATGGTTTTACTTTTGGATTGGATTGTGATATCGGTTTGCTCAAAACGATGTATAAAGAAGACCAGGTTAATTATGGTATCTCTATTTCAAAATACTGGATCAATGTAAACCAGGGAAAGCAATCTTTCAACCATCGAATGAGCACTATTAATTTCATGATGGAATCGAGGATGTTCGATTTCAAATTTGGATACGGAAGAGTAAAAAACCCATGGGGCTACGGCAAAGTAAACCTTTGCAGTGTATCGGGCCTTAATATTGACCTTAGCTATACCCAGCCGAATTACAGCATGCCCTGGCTTGGCTTTAAATCATTCTTCTATAATAGTGCCGACTGGCGGTGGCTCGACAAGCCGTATTATATCCCGTATATAAAGTATAAATATGATTTTCGTAGATCGGGGTTGAAGGAGTAATATCTACCGCTTTATTTTACTAACTTTGACACGATGAAAAAGGCATTACCCAAATATTTTTCTGAATATAAAAAGGAGGCAAATAACTGGATTACATTGGCTAATGGGGAATACTACCCGGATATATTAAAAGATGCCTGTGAACTCTACAAACCTGTTTTGGTATTGTTTGGACAACTTGACTTTTTCTGGAAATTATCAATCTTTCAGAAGTTTGGATGAGAGTTCAATTGCTAAGAATTTTTAAAAGATATGCTTGTCCCGTTTTACCAGTTGAAATGACTAAGCGAAAAAATAAAGCAGAAGCTTTCAAAAAGGAATTTGAAAATAAATTTAGAGTAATCAATGAAGTACAAGAAGCATTTAATAGTCGACCTATGCCTGATGAAGCACTTTGTGCTTTGCTTTGGGAATACAAATCAAGGGGGCAGAAAGGGTATGATTTGACGGAAAGATTTTTTGAGTTATTCCGAGATCATTTTAAAAAATTAAAAATCACCGGACCCGAAAGGGCAGGCAAAGATATTTTGATGAAGGATATATTTGATAAATATCCGAATCCAAATCGACCAATTGACTTTGTTATTAGAAACAGAAAAAATGAAATTCTCGCAATAGGTCTTGCTAGATATGATTCTGATCGGGGTGGTGCCCAAGAAGATGACAGAACAGGAGGTTATTCTAATTGCGCAAATGAATTTCTTGGCTACGCTCGGAAGAAAAAACTAAATTCCAAACTAATCTTTATTAATGATGGACCAGGACTATTGCTTGGATCTATGTGGAATGATTACGCTGCTTTAGAAAAAAGTTGGCACGGAAAAATTATGGTATTAACACTCAGAATGGTAGCGGAAGGAATAACAGAAGAATGGCTAAATACAAAATGATAAATTAATGGCAACAGGTATCCCAAAAACAAAATGGAACGGTGAGTTGCATTTGGCAAACTCAGATAGTGGAAATCCTACGTTTCATCCTGTGGTGACAAGCGGAACCTCTGCTAATCGCTTGTATTACGGCGATAATCTCTTAGTCCTAAATGATTTATTACAAGATAAATCGATTAAAGGTAAAATTCGTCTTATTTATATAGATCCACCTTATGCAACGAATAGTGTATTTCAAACAAGAAAACAAGAAGATGCATACACGGATTTATTGACTGGCGATGAATATATTACATCAATGAAAGAACGACTTTTACTCATGAAAGATTTATTAGCAAGTAATGGTTCTATTTATGTTCACCTTGACAATAAAATGGTTTGTCATGTCAAAGTCCTAATGGATGAAATTTTTGGTGCTTCAAATTTCCGCAATATGATAACTAGGAAAAAGTGCAAGTCAAAAAATTTTACGAAAAACTCATTCGGAAATGTATCAGATTATATTTTATTTTATGCCAAATCCGCTAATTCAGTTTGGCATAAGCAATATGATGAATGGACTGATGAAAAAATTTTGAAGGAGTACACCTTCCTTGAAGAGAAAACAGGCAGACGGTATAAGAAAGTACC
>JBBRJE010000003.1:0-28612 GCA_038219845.1 Bacteroidia bacterium | reverse complement strand
ATTATTGGTATTGGACAAGACAGCCCAATTGGCGCCATTATCTGTGCTTTTTTCCCATTGTAATACAGTTCCCACTACATTTACAAAGCCTACCTGTGCTGTATTTCCCTTACATACGTCATCTACGCCGAAAGGTGCGCCATAGCTTGGTGCATCATCTACCAACACGCTGTCAAAATTTGAACTTACGGTGCCACATGGGCTTCCCAGCATATTTACATGATAAATATTCCATCCCGAAACTGTTGGAGTAAGGCTCGTTAATGCTGCATTTAAGGCTGCCAGGCTCGCATAATTCTGGGTATTGGTGCTAGAAGGAGTAACTAATACAAGGTCATAACTTGTTACACTTCCCTGGTTGGTATTTGTTTCAGTTATTGCAAAACTGCTTGACAAGCATAAATTATGCGTGCTAGATAAAGACATAGTAGGGCCGCCTGTCGTAGTTATGGTAACCGTATTTGAAAATGCTCCGGCACAAGGGGCATTGGTAACTCTGATTTTAAATGTTTTAGAAGAGAAAGCAGGAGAGCTTAAGGCATTTTGTAAATTAGTTGCAGCAGTGGCACCTGTTCCGTAATTTGTATAAGTAACCCCATTATCACTCGAAAGTTCATACTGAGTTGAAGCATTGGTATTGGTATAAGAGGCAGTGGTTGAAGGAGTAACACCTGCGCATATGGTTTGGTTCCCTCCCGCCAGACTGGCGGTAGGAGCTGAAACTACATTCACCGTTAAAGGAGTTGCTGTTATTGTACCGCATGTAGGGCTAACAACGCGAACCACGAAGGTACGTGTCGCTGCCATGGTAACATTGGTATAGGCTGAATTCAGGGCTGTAAGTCCTGTTGCACCGGTACCTGCAAAGGTATAGCTTGTACCTGCGTTATCTGTAGTATAATAATAATCGGTGGTTGCATCTGTATTGGTAAAGGTAGAAGTAATTGTAATAGTGCTTCCTGAACAAACTGTAGTGCTCGGGGTAGAAGTTGTTACTGTTGGCGTAGGCGTTACCGTTATAGTTTGATTATTTGATACCGCCGGTGTACATCCCGGATTGGTTACTCTAATTCTATATACAGTAGTAGCTGTAGGAGTAACTGTTAATGCCGAGTTTAAATTGGCTAATCCTGTAGCTCCTGTTCCGGAATTGGTATACGTTGATCCATTATTTGATGAAAATTCGTATAGTGTATTGGCCCCGGTATTCGTAAACGAAGCTGTCATGGTTGCGCTTGATCCGCTACAGATGCTTGTTCCTCCGGCAAGTGTTGCGGTAGGAGTATTTGATACGGTAACTGTTAAGCTACCGGTAACTGGGGCACAAGGGCTCGATGTAACTTTATAATAATATGTCTGCGTGCTGCTGGGTGTAACAAACTGCGAACCCTGAGAAGAAGCGACATCAGAGGCGCCGGGACTCGTTCCAATTTTGTACGTTGTTGAAGCCACAGTATTAGTAGCCGTTAGGTTAAGAACCGATCCGCCGCCATTACAAATATTGGTGGGGGTAGCTGTAAATGTTGCGGTAGGTACCGGGTAGACTGTTACAACCGACTGATTTGATTCTACTGAAGCGCAACTATTATTGGTTAAGCGTGCTTTATAGTTCGTTGTTGTTGTTGGAGAAACTGTTAATGCTGAAGTGAAATTTGCTAATCCTGTAGCCCCTGTTCCATAAGTAGCATAACTTAATCCATTATTATCAGAAAACTCATATAAGGTAGTGTTGTTATTATTGGTGATCGTGGCAGCAATCGTGGTGCTCTGTCCAGCACAGATAGTTGCCGGTGAGGATAAGGATACCGTTGGCGGGGTATTCAAAACGATAGTGATGCTGTTGGAGTACTGCGGTCCACATGAATTTGGAGCGGAGTTCGTTACCCTGATCTGATAGGTTCCGGCGGTAGTCACCGTACCAATGGCAGCGGCCATGTTTGTATAACCTCCGGTTCCTGTTCCGTCATTAACCCATGAAGTTCCGCCATTTACGGTATGCTCATACAAGGCTCCATTATCTGCACCTGTTATATTGAAATTAATTGTTGCAGACGAAGTTGATCCTGCCCCCCCGGAAGGACAGATGGTAGTGCTAGATGCTGTTATGATAGAAACGGGCTTATTATATACGGTTACATTATGAGATACATATGTAGAGCATAAAGCAAGTGAACGCAGTAATAAAACCACATTATAAGTTCCTGCGCTGGCATAAGTATGAGGCAAATTAGTCATGGAAGCGGCAGTAAAACCACCATTGGTGCTTCCGTCACCAAAGTCAATCATCCAATCGTTCACATTCGTGAATGCCACTGCATTAAATAATGTTGCCAAACCTACACAGGCGCTCGACGCAGTAAAATCACCCGAAGGGGTAGGATTTACCGTAATCGTAACGGTGTTGCTGTTTATCACAGTACAGAATGATCCAGAACCATCCGGATTTTGAATATCAATTCTATAGGTTGTGGAAGCTGGTACCGGAGTTAAATTTACAATATTAGGTACTGTATTCGACCAGGAGCCCGGAGCTCCATTGGTTACCAGCCTATATTGGGTACCGCTTACAACGCCGGTGGCAACCAGGGTTAAATTTATTGTGCTTCCCTGACATACAGTGGCGGCGCTGGAAGTTAAAGTAGCGGTGGGTGTCGGTTGTACTGTAACTGTTGTTGCCGTAGAATAGGCATTGGTACAAGCAGGTCCGGCAGTATTTACCCTTGCCCTGAAAGAGTAAGTCATTATATTATTTGTACCATTGGCAATTTGAAGGGCAGTTCTGGTTAATGTAGGGCTGGAATTATCTGCTAATGATGTCCAGGTTCCGCCATTAATGCTCTGTTCCCAATCCTGAACAGCGGTCACATTATTGCTAATGGTTACTGAGGTACCTCCACCTCCGTTACCATTATTACAAACTACATTGCTGAATCCTGCGGATAAAGCTGTAGTTCCACCACCAGGGGCTGGGTTTACGGTTATTGCAACAGCAGGCGTAGAAGTCTGAACTCCACAAGGGCTGTTTGTTACACGAATAAAGGCATTATATGTTTGAGCTGAAGTTAAATTATTCTGATAGGTATGGACTATTGTTGGGGTATTGGTGCTTGTAGGAGTTACAGCAGTCCAGGTAGCTCCGTTATCAAAACTCATTTCATATACCGCAGTGGCAATTGGTGCGCCGCCTAAACCGAAGGTGAATGTAGTAGATGCTCCATCACAAATAGTAGTGGAAGAAGACGATAAAGTTGGAACCGGAGGCGTGGCACGAACCACAACTGTTAAAACATTCGAGAATGCATTTGAACATGGAGTAGCAGTATTGCTATTTACCCTGGCCCTGTAATAATAGGTTCCAGCGGCCGGAGTTGGTGTTGTGAAATTTACTGTGGTCTGTCCAGCTACATCGGAGAATCCTGCGATTGGGCTAGTACTAGAAACCTCCCATTGAATGGTTCCTACCTGGCCCGATAAAGTGGCAGTAACATTACCCGTGGACGCACATGCGGGATTCGATGATGTTAAAGTAGCTGTACCTGCATTCGACTGCGGGTTAACAGTAATTGCTATTGGACCTGCAGCAACCGGGGCACAACCGGCATTGGTAATTCTAACCCTTACATTATAAGTTAAATTTCCCGTTGTGGTATTGGCAAAAGTTTGGGTGAATGTAGCGGGGCTTGCACCGGGAGTAATTGGATTCCATGTGGTACCATTGTCTGTTGAAAGCTCGATTACGGAAGAATTCAGCCCGTTAAAATTATAGGTTAAAGTAAAGCTTACCGATCCATTAGGGCAAATCGTTGTTGGAGTTGCTGTAAAAGAGGTTATAGTCGGTGAGGTAACCGTAATTGTTGCACCAGGATTTGTACGTATTACTGTACATGATGGTGGATTCTGAACGTCCAGGAAATATGTGGTTGTAGCTGCCGGGCTTAGGGCTGACAAATTGGGAGGGGTTGTGGAAGGACCATATACCAAAGTACCTGTTCCTGCAGTGGTTGTTGCTCCAGCTCCATTATATAAGCTGTAAAGAGTTCCGCTCACTGTATTGGATGCTGTGAATGATAAAGTACCTGCCCCCCCGGAGCATATTGTAGGTGAACCGCTGATGGTTACTGCCGGCGTTGGTTGAACAGTAACTGTTGTAATTGTAGAGTAAGCAACTGTACATCCAGCCACAGCGTTAGAATTTACCACTGCCCTAAAAGAATAATTCATTGGAACACTTGTACCATTATTCATCTGAGCGGCAGAACGGACTAATGGATTCACAGCTGGTCCTAATGAGGTCCAGGCAGCCCCGTTCACACTTTGTTCCCAGTCAACAATTCCGCCTAGGTTACCGGTTAGCGTTATTGAAGTTCCAGCGCCACCATTACCATTATTACAAATAAGATTATTAAGTCCACCAGTTAAAGCGGTCGTGCCTCCACCGGAAGAGTGATTAACAGTTATTGCCTGGGTTCCGGATGTTTGCGTTGCACAAGGTGAATTAGTAGCTCGCATCATCACATTAAATACCAATCCTCCATTGGTGTTGTTATTAAAATAATGTACTACCGAGCCAGCGGCGGAAGTTACATTTACAGTCTCCCAGGTAGTTCCTCCATCATACGATATTTCATAAAGGGCGCCGGCAATATATGTTCCGACATTATAGGTGAAAGTAACCGGAGACCCGTTACAAATATTATTTGATGAAGCAGTGAAGGAGGTAAATGCTGTAGTGGGGGCAATAACTAAAACAGCCGGCGAATTATTACTATTTGTAACTGATGCTGCTCCGCAATTATCCGCTGCTAGATCATATATATATCGGTAAATATACGTTCCATTGCTTGCTGGTACATGTGTTGTAGCTAATGATAATGGGGTAGTTGGCACGGCTGTCCAGCTACTTCCGCCATTGGTTGAAAACTGCCAGCCCCTACCCGCTGTTACCGATGCGGTACCCGGTGTGGATAGTGATACAGTAGCCCCCAGACATATAGTTGATGGGCTAGCACTTGGAGTACACTGTGCCGATAATTGATTTAATCCCGCTGTACATACCATTGCGAGCATTAAAAGCCAGAGCTTGAGCTTGGAGTAAAAAACTTTGTTCATAAAATTGGATTGATTTAGTTTGTGTATAGCACTACCATTTCCACTTTGCTGTGGGGTAAATATTGATGCAGAAATATTGTGGTTTAGTATAGTTGTAATCATGCAAATTGTTAATTGCGTGGACAAATATATATACATATTCCTTTTATCCAAATAAAAATTACATTATTTTTTGAATAAATTGCAAAAAAACAAGATTGTGATCAATTTATTGAACATATCCTTTAAAAAAAACAAATTTACGGAATGGGAATTTTTTTCAACTGGGAAATCCTAAGAATATTCCCGAAATTAAAAATCAAAGGAATTTCTTACACTAAATTAACAAAATCAGAAGCTGAAAAAATACACAGGTTTTACCCTTCAGGATTAGGAAATCAGGAATAACGGGATTTTTGTAAGTATTCTGTGGAGAAAAATTCAGGTGCCCAGATACGCAAAAAAATTATCTTATAAAAAAAAGAAGAAAAATTAATTTGAAAAAAGATCCGATTTGAATAAAATAAAGCATTTAATATACAAAATCCGGAATGCAATTTCAGGTAATTTTTAATCGATCGATATAAAAGTAAGGAGCAGAAATAAATATTTTCCAAAAATCATTCCAAATTTGGAACGACTTGTACACAGGTGTAAAAACTATTTAGTATATCGTACATGTATTTACAATAATCGATACTATTATATATACGTATACAAGAAGGTGTATGTATTGTTTCTTTTGGGAAACCGGGCTAATTACTGCAATTGAATTTTACTCTGTACTAAATACAATATACATAAGCCCCCCAGGCTAGTTCCCATTCTTGTCTACCATCACCACTTTGTAACCCCGTTTCTCAATATTTTTCTTAGAGAGCTTCTTATCGGTTACAATTACAATAATCAGATTATCTGGCAGAAGATATTTCTTTGCATAATTATTCATCTCTTCCCTTGTGAAATTTTTAACCATGGCGTTCTGCTCATCAGTATATGATACCGGTAGATTATATTCCTGTAGCCGCGCTAAGAATCCTGCTTTCTGTCCTGATGTTTCATAGCGTAGTCCATCGGAGCTGGTATATGATTTTTTGGCGAAGGCAAGCTCTTCTTCAGTCACACCGCCTTCAATATATTTTTTCATCACCTCCATAATTTCTACCAATGCGCTGTCGGTAGCTGTACCGCGCAAGCTGGCATTGATGGCAAAAACACCATTTGTTTTGTTACCGTTGAAGCCACCATAAATACCATAAGTATACCCTTTATCTTCCCTTAAGTCAATATTCAATCTTCCAAGAAATCCGCCACTGAAGGAGAAATTCATTAAATTGGCTTTGAAATATTCTCCATTATAGTCGAAGGGAAGTGCAGGATAACCCATAACAATATTTGCATCCGTCGCATCAACCATATCTACCAGATACACTGTAGTCTTAGCCGGCTTTTTCACTTCCGGAATTACAGGTAAAGCATATGGCTTGGCTGTCCAGCTTTTTAAAAATCCTAATTTGGATATCAATGCATCTTCATCAATATCTCCTGCAAAAACCATGGTTGCATTGGAAGGACTATAATATTTATTATAATAATCTTTTACATCATTTATATCTACTGAAGAAATGGTGCCTTCATCTCCCAAATAATAATTGCTCAAAATCGTGCCCTGGTAAACTAATTTATTAAACACTTTACTCGCCACCAGGCTTCCATTCCTCCATTCCGATTTGAAATTCTGTCGTGTTTCCCGCTTAATTCTCCGCAGTGCTTTGTCATCAAAGCGTGGGTGATTCATGGCTTCATTCAAAAGGTCAAGTGAAGCATCCAGATTTTTAGCCAGGCATGTCATACTGATTGCCGTTCCATTAGGGCCAGCTCCAAAAGATATGGAGCTACCTAATTTGTCGAGCTCAGCCTCGAATTGCTCCGCGGTATATTTCTGGGTACCTTCGTTCATCATCTGGGCAGTGAGTGCGGCCAATCCTAATTTCTTCGCAGGGTCAAGCTGTGCTCCGCCTTTCATGGAAATGCTAAACGAAATCGTTGGCGACTCCGATGTTTTGGTTCCAATGGCTTTCAATCCATTATCGAAGCTATATTTTTTAAAGGATGGTACCACTGCATTTTTATATGCGCCCACTACGGGTCTTTTATACCTGTCGAAATTATCTGCTGGCCTGAGATATTTCAAATCCCCATAGCCATCGCTTGCATTTCCCGACAATGGATTTTCTGCAGTCTGAATTTTCTTTTTACCCGTTTCCTGATTTACAGGATGAACCAAAGTAACAAGGCATTTTTTACCTTTTATATATTTATTATACACCTTAAGTATATCTGCCTTGGTCACATTCTGGTAACGCATTCTCTCGGATTGTACATTTTGCTTATTATCTGTTGATGCCCACCAGCGTGCCAGTAAGTTGGCTTTGCCGAAACAGCTTTCATTGGTACGCGAATATCCAAATTCCTGGGCGCCTTTCAACCTTTCCAAATCGGCATCGGTGAAACCATCCTTCTCAAATTCTTCAAGCGCCTGCCTTAGCTTGGCTTCATACTCTCCATAGATTTTCATTTCATCCGCACTCTGATCGGGGTACGGAAGAACAGCCACCGTAAAATTTCCCGCCAGCTCATAGGTGCTGTTTCCGGCAAATGACTGACCCAATTCTTTGTCTTCGAATTTTTTATAAAGTGTACTGTTTTTTCCTGAACCGATAAGCTCAGCTAAAAAATCCAATGCCGGTTCATCAGCATGATAGGCAGGTACTGTAGGAAAAGTTAGGCTTATATATGGGAGGTAAACATTATCATCCATATTGGTATATCGATCCTCTGGTAAAACCACCGACTCCACCTTCATTTTCTTAGTTTCAGGACCTTTTCCAATATTGCCAAAATATTTGTCGATTAATTTTAAAGCATCCTGTGTATTAATATCGCCTGCCAATACAATACATGCGTTATTCGGACCGTACCAACGAAGAAAGAAGCGTTTCACATCATCCAGCTTGGCACTATTCAAATCGTTCACATACCCGATAACCGGCCAGCTATAAGGATGACCTGCAGGATATAAGGCTGCATTGGTAACTTCACTTACCCGGGCATAAGGCCGATTGTCCCAGTTTTGTGACTTCTCATTCTTCACCGCATCACGCTGATTCTCGAACTTTTTACTTGTTAACGAATCCAGCAAGTAACCCATCCTGTCGCTTTCCAGCCAGAGGGCCGTTTCGAGATGGTTGCTGGGCACTGTCTCATAATAATGCGTAAGGTCTTCTTCCGTATTTCCATTCTCCTGCCCCGCTCCTATTTCCGATAAAATTTTAAAATGCTGTTCATCGGCAATATGGCCTGAGCCCTGGAACATCATATGCTCGAAAAAATGAGCAAAGCCCGAACGGCCTGCTGCTTCCCTCGCACTTCCCACATGGTAGGTAACACGAACAGCAACTAAAGGATCGCTATGGTCTTCATGAATTATGATCGTAAGGCCATTGGGCAAACGATATTTTTCGTAGGCTATAGTATACTCGCCCGGCTTACGTTCTACTTTTTCAACCAGGGTGGCTTGCGAATAAGCACCGACTGCAAATAATAAGAATAGAATGGTTTTAAATGTACGCATAATTAGGATTTTGATAATAGGTAATAAGACTGCAATATTATAAATTAAAATGAAATGAAATGGAAAATCCTGTTTTTAATCAGCAGGAAAAATTGGTTTTTTATCAGAATTAACAAAATGATTTTTTATTATCACCCGGTTGAGGGTACAAATGAAAATACAATTTTTAAAATTATAGCGAATTATGAAAAGCTGATATGAAATTAGTCCTCCAGTGCATATAGTTCATTTATCGTTGACCACTGCCATTCCCGATATTTAATGGTTCCTTTATTATTCATCAAATATTATGGAAATCGTATCTTTGCCCCATGATTGTTCTTCAATATATAATCATCCTTCTTCTTGCGGCCTTCGCTGCCTTTTATCTGTATAAAAAAATAAAATCACAGCTAAAGGCAGATTCCTGCGATTCGGGTTGTGGCAAATGCGGTGTGGCTAAATCTTTTGACAAGATCAATGGATAAAATCCTCTTAACACAATTTTCTAAAAGTTCGGGATGCGGATGCAAGATAGCCCCTTCAGTATTAGCCGGAATTCTGGGTGTCAGGCTCGAAGATAAAAACACAAATATTTTAGTAGGCACAGAGAGCTTTGATGATGCCGCAGTAATCGCGATCAATAATACCGATTGCATCATTACCACTAACGATTTTTTCACTCCTATCGTAAATGATGCTTTTGATTTTGGTTGCATCGCTGCCGCCAATGCGATCAGCGATGTATACGCCATGGGTGGAAAACCTATCGCTGCGATAAGTATTTTAGGATTTCCGGTAGAAAAAATTCCGGCAGAAGCCGTTAAAGAAATTATTGCCGGCGCACAGCATAAATGCAAAGAAGCAGGCATCAGCATTTCCGGAGGACATAGCATTGACGCACCCGAACCCTTTTTTGGTCTTTGTGTAACAGGTACAATTAAAAAACAAAATATAAAAAGAAACAATACAGCCCAAGCCGGCAATAAACTTTACCTGACGAAACCACTGGGAACAGGAATTTTTAGTACTGCTTTGAAACGTGGCTTGCTTGCGGAAGAAGACTATAAAACATTTTTTGAAAATGCATCCCAACTGAATTCTTTAGGTGAGGTTCTCGGGTCATTGACTTATATCACTGCAATGACGGATGTCACAGGCTTTGGGCTAATCGGGCATTTGGTGGAGATGGCTGAAGGAAGCAATCTTTGCGCTGAGATCACTTCTGCCGATGTTAAATTATTACCCAATTTAAAAACATATACCGACAAGTTTTGCATTCCTGATAATACCTACCGCAACTGGAATGCCTATGAAAAGAAAGTGAACGGCATCACCCCTGAATCATTCACAGCATTCAACGACCCGCAAACCAATGGAGGATTGCTTATTGCAGTGGATGAAAAATTTGAAGGAGAATTTCTACAACTCATTCATGAAAGTGGTTTTAATGATATCCATCCCATCGGGCTTATGAAAATCCGGGATGAGCATATCATAAATATCATATAAACCTTCGCGTGTATTTCTCTTTGCGGCAGATCACTATCGGCCCTCCGCGTTAAATAACCAAAGTGCGAAGTGCATGAAAATAAATCTAAGATAAGCCAATCACCGTCTTCAAAAAATCATGCTTCACATATTTCCTTGCAAGCAATGGGATAGTTAGAACTAAGATCATTGTAATCAAAATACAAATTCCCTGCCCGTAAACATTTTTCTTGTAGCCTATCTTCACTCCTGTAATAATAAACCAGGAGAGTAAATAAATACAAAAATACAAGCCGTCATAGATTCTCAATCCGGTGAAAAAAGGTTTCGATAAAAAATGTCCGAGCGATAAAGAAAATAATATTCCAATAATAGCTAATAATAAATCCTCAAACTTATAGTGTATCCACCATGGCCCAAACCCATTGCGTGAAGAATAGATGTTGAGCATTACAATCGCAATGCCTGACAGTAAAAGAAAAACTATTGAATTTAGAAACTCGAATTTATCTTTCAATTTAAAGAAATAAAATCCCAAAGCAAAATAAAGAAGGTAGTGTATGATGCCGCTAATATTTAAAAATTCGGAATTCGTAAATGTACTAATGCCTCGTTGAACAGTACCCGGACTATAAAAAGGTGGATGGAAAGGCGATAAAACATTTAAAAGCATGAATACAACTATCAAAAGCATCATAATACCATTTTGCTTTATATCCTTTAAAAAAAATAGTAAGGCATAAACAATAAGCAAAGTTGGAAGAAACCAGAGATAGATCACGGGGTTGTGCCAGGGATAAATAAATCCGTCAAAGAAAGAAGAAAAAGAAAAATTTACCTGGCGTAAAGCATACGGCGATAAAGATAATTTTATGAAATATCCAAGGGTTCCCAAAATGAAATAGGGCACCAGCATTTTATACCCTTTTTGTTTTAAGAAACCAGGATACCTGAGTTCCTTTTTCTCCGAAGAGAGACAAAACAAAAACCCGCTGAAAAAAAAGAACAAAGGCATATCGAAACTGCTGCAGAAAATTGAAGTGAACCAGATCCACCATTGAGGTGTAACACAAGGATCATTATTCGAAGGGGTGCAATGCCCCAGGGCTACCAAAAGCACTGCGAAGGTTTGTGTACGGCTTATATATTTTATTCTATCCACCAACACCGTTCAGTTGCACTATAAATATTTTTCTTCTATTACTTTACAATGATGTTCAATATGGCCGTAAGCTACATAACCCATGGCACGAACACTGATTCTCGCGTTATTGGCTTTCCCTACAATTAATCCCTGCTCAGGCGTTATGGTTTTAAGAAACTCAATGGTGCTTTTACGAACGGCATCAAATTCATTGATAAACGATTCAGCATTACGGCCTGCCACATTCACATTTTTGGCAAATTCATCCTGGTCGAAGCCCGGTATCTCCATCATTCCGTTCCTCACAAAATTAAGCATCCTGAATACATAAATTCTTTCTGTATCTATCAGGTGCTGGAAAATTTGAGCGATGGTCCATTTATTTTCTGCATAAGCATAAGCCATTTTATCTTCGGGCATGCTTTTTATAAATGCAGTAAAAGTTTCAAGCTGGTAATGCAATTCTTTGAGCAAGTCTTCTGAAGGTGCCAGGCCGATATAATATTTGTAATGCTCGGCGTATTCGTTGACCTCGGGTTTGATGATAATCGTGTTCATGATAATATTTGCAAATAAGGAAATGTTTAAACAATAAAGAAGCAATTATTTTATTATTTTCGCAAACCGGTATTTATCCGATTCAGAGATTGTGATTGGAAAAATAAATTTAAACAAAAATGCCCATGTGGTGAAATTGGTAGACACGCTACTTTGAGGTGGTAGTTCCGAAAGGTGTAGGAGTTCGAGTCTCCTCGTGGGCACTGGATTATTAGCAATTAATAATGAATAATTAATGATGGTAATTATTAATTTTTAATTATTAATTGTTATGCCCGGATGGCGAAATTGGTAAACGTTGCGGTCTCAGAAGCCGTTGGATTAATCCTTGAGAGTTCGAGTCTCTCTTCGGGCACAAAGGTGTTGTGAAATTCACAGCACCTTTTTTTATTTATTTTTGCAGAAAAGGTATCAAGAATTATAAACCAATGTCGTTTAGTAAGATTAGGACCGCTATGCGGTTGGTTTTAAAGCAGAAGACACGGAGTTAAAAATACTCGCAGATGGCACAGAGAAATGCAGGTGTATAAATCTATAATTGTTTCCCTCTGCGCCCTTCCCGCCCGAAGCGGCGGGATGTATTTAATCTCTGTGTTCTCAGTGTTAAAATGCATTTCTTTCCGCGAAGCGGAAACCGAAACCGATTTTACATTAATAAATACTTAACTAAACTACATAAAATTATAAACGATCAATTCTCATTTTTCTTTGGAAGTCTTGGAGAAAAAAAATACACTTTGAGTTTAAATAATGAAAAAAAACATCTACATTTTTAGCGGGCTGGGGGCTGATGAAAGGGCATTTCAGCATATTGATTTTTCCTTATTCAATCCCATTTATATTAAGTGGATTATTCCTCTGGAGAATGAATCAATTGCAAATTATGCCCAGAGGCTTTTGGCACAAATCAATTTAAAAAATCCTGTATTATTGGGCCTCTCCTTCGGTGGATTAATTGCAGTTGAGATTGCGAAACAGATTCTTACTGAAAAAGTTATTTTAATTTCTTCGGCAAAAACAAAAAATGAAATTCCTTTTTATTATCGCATGGCCGGGCAATTGCGACTTCATAAAATTTTCCCTGCAAAATGGATTAAAAAATCTAACTTTATTACAAATTGGTTTTTTGGTACTGCAACACCTTTCGACAAGCAAGTACTGAAAGTTATCCTCGCAGATACCGATGAGATTTTTCTGAAATGGGCAATTGATAAACTGGTTCATTGGGAAAACCAAGTTCCACCGGAAAATGTACTACATATTCATGGAACCACTGACAAAATTTTACCCTATCGTTTTGTGAACTGTGATATAAAAATTGCAAACGGGGGTCACTTAATGAGTTTAAACAAAGCGGAAGAATTGACCGGGATCTTAAGACGGGAATCAAAATTATTGAGCTATTAAGCAGTATTTTCATATTGTCAATTCTCCATTATCAATTTCCCATTATCAATTCTCTATTTCCCATTCTCCTTTCTATTCTACCATTCCATTCCCACAAATTCCTTACCTTTGTCCCTCTATTTTAAAATGAGCAAAAAAGGGAAAGTTTTGGTCGCTATGAGTGGCGGTGTGGATAGCACTGTCACCGCTGTTATGCTCAAGGAAGAGGGATATGAAGTGGTGGGCATCACGATGAAAACATGGGATTATGCAAGCAGTGGCGGTTCTAAAAAGGAAACAGGCTGCTGCAGCCTCGACAGTATCAATGACGCCCGTGCCGTAGCCGTTGAACATGGAATCCATCATTTTATTTTGGATATACGCGATGAATTCGGGGATTTTGTGATCGATAATTTTGTAGAGGAATATCTCGCCGGACGAACCCCAAACCCCTGCGTACTCTGTAATACACATATCAAATGGGAGGCATTGTTGAAACGCGCAGACCAGCTGGATTGTGAATTTATCGCCACCGGGCATTATGCCCAGGTGAGGGAAGAGAATTCACGCTTTGTGATCTCCAAAGGCCTTGATGAAAATAAAGACCAAAGCTATGTGCTCTGGGGATTGTCTCAAAAAAGTTTAGCCCGTACTTTATTTCCCGTAGGTAATTATCATAAGCCTGAAATACGGCAAATGGCCCTCGATTGGGGCTATACCGACCTGGCCAATAAAAGTGAAAGCTATGAAATTTGTTTTGTGCCTGATAATGATTATCGTGGATTTCTTAAGCGGCGGATAGACGGACTGGAAGAAAGAGTGAATGGTGGAAACTTCGTGATGACTGATGGAACTATTGTAGGTAAACATCGCGGCTACCCTTTTTATACCGTGGGTCAGCGCAAAGGCCTGGAAATAGCCCTGGGCCGCCCCATATTTGTGGTGGAAATACAACCGGAAACCAATACTGTTATCCTTGGGGATGTACATGACCTCGACCGTACAGAAATGTGGATAAGGAATATCAACCTTTCTAAATATGTTTCGATACCTGAACCAATGGAAGCAATGACCAAAATACGTTATAAGGATATAGGGCACTTAGGTAGCATTGAACAGGATGGTACGCGCATGAAAGTGAGCTTCTATGATAAGGTGAACGCCATCGCGCCCGGACAGGCCGCAGTTTTTTATGAAGGTAATGATGTTATTGGTGGCGGTTGGATTGAGAAAAGCATCATATGACACTCAAAAACTGCATCCCGACCCAAAGTATTCTCATACTTTTAATCTCCTGAACGGAGCGCTAATAGCGTCGAGCCGAGGTTCTGCCTAGAGAAATATTGTCATTCTGAACCAGGTGAATAAACCTACTAAAGCTTATAGCAGGTTTTTCCGCACAGCAATTTTGTGGAAAATCCTGTTTAAAAACCCTCAATCCCTCCTTACTTTTGCGAGTCTGCTTTTTATAAATAATTAATCCCGAATACATCAAAGAAGTTGTATTCACGTTATACGAAATACGTTATACGTTATACGAAAATGGCCACAGCAAAATATACTGAAGAAAATATCAAATCCCTCGAACCCCACGAGCATATACGCCTTCGACCCGGTATGTATATTGGCAAGCTGGGAGACGGCAGCGCTCCTGACGACGGGATCTATATACTTTTCAAGGAGATCGTAGACAATAGCATTGACGAATTTGTGATGGGAGCAGGAAGCCAGGTTGATATCACAGTTTCTGAACATCGGGTGACTGTACGTGACTATGGGAGAGGGATTCCCCTGGGTAAGGTTATAGACTGTGTTAGTAAAATTAATACGGGAGGGAAATATGATAGTAACGCTTTCCAGAAATCTGTAGGATTGAATGGCGTGGGATCGAAAGCCGTGAATGCCCTCAGTTATTATTTCAGGGTGCAAAGTATACGGGACGGCAGGACTAAAGTAGCCGAATTCAGCCGCGGTATCATCACCAAAAATGAAAGGGAGAAAGATGAAAATGATGACAACGGCACGATCATGATCTTCGAGCCGGACAATACCATTTTTAAGAATTTTAAATTCAAAACGGAATTCCTGGAAAGCCAGATCAGAAATTATGTCTATCTGAATTCCGGCCTCACGATAAAGTTTAACGGCAAAAAATTCATCAGCAAAAATGGCTTGCTGGATCTGCTGACTGAAAAAACGGATGAAACTATTTTATATCCTATCATACATAGCCGCTCTAAGGATATTGAATTTGCAATCACCCATGGCAATAGCTATGGCGAAGAATATTATAGTTTCGTTAACGGCCAGTATACTTCGCAAGGCGGTACGCATTTGGGTTATTTCCGGGAAGCGATTGTGAAGACCATTCGTGATTTCTATAAAAAAGATTATGATGCTTCTGATATACGCACCTCCATCATTGCAGCTGTAAGCATCAAGATCCAGGAGCCGGTGTTTGAATCACAAACGAAAACAAAGCTGGGATCCCAATCTATAGAACCCAATGGAGGAGCCTCTTTGCGTTCATTCATTATGGATTATATCACCAAAGAGCTGGATATCTATCTTCATAAAAATCCTGAAACGGCGCGCATTATTCAAAACAAAATAGTGCAAAGTGAGCGGGAACGAAAAGAGATTGCAGGGATAAAGAAACTGGCCAATGAACGGGCTAAAAAAGCAAACCTGCATAATAAAAAACTACGTGACTGTAAGATTCACCTGGATGATGAGAAATTAGAAAACCGTTTTCAAAGCACCATATTTATTACCGAAGGAGACAGTGCCAGCGGGTCAATAACGAAGGCTCGTGATGTGCAGACCCAAGCTGTTTTCAGCTTACGCGGAAAGCCATTAAACTGTTTCGGCCTCACGAAGAAAATTGTATATGAGAATGAAGAATTTAATTTATTACAGCATGCCTTAAATGTAGAAAACGGGATTGATAATTTGCGTTATAACCAGATCGTACTCGCCACTGATGCTGATGTGGATGGTTTGCATATCCGTTTATTGATCATGACATTCTTCCTGCATTTCTTCCCTGAACTGGTAAAGAATGGCCACTTATTTATTCTGCAAACTCCTTTGTTCCGCGTGAGAAATAAAAAGGAAACAATCTATTGCTATAGCGAACAGGAGAAACAGAATGCCATAAGAAAACTTGGCACTAACCCAGAGATCACCCGTTTTAAAGGCCTTGGTGAAATAAGTCCAGATGAGTTTGAACAGTTCATCAATGAAGATATTCGCCTGGAACCTGTATTATTAACCAAGGAAATGAGCATCCAAAAACTGCTCGAATATTATATGGGGAAAAACACCCAGCAACGACAGGAATTTATTATTGATAATTTACGTATCGAAGAAGACGACCTTAAGGAATTGGAAGAAGTCGTTCATTTGGAGCTGTGAGAACAGTGGTTAGTGGAATTAAAAAAATGATGATAACAATAACTGATTTTATTGAATAATTTATTGACGTATTTCAAAACCCCGAAGGGGTTAAACAATAATAGCCGTATGTGAAACATACGGAATGTCGATGCGATTATAAGAACCCTGAAGGGGTTCAATAAATAAAAAGGAATGTCCGAAGAAATAAACCTAACCGCCGATACCGAACTGCACGAGAGTGATGCTGTCAACGACATGTACCAGAATTGGTTTTTGGACTATGCAAGTTATGTGATCCTGGATCGTGCCGTCCCGCATATCAATGACGGGCTGAAACCCGTGCAACGACGAATATTGCATAGCATGCGCGAGCTCGACGATGGACGATTCAATAAGATCGCCAACGTGATCGGGAACACGATGAAATACCATCCTCATGGCGATGCAAGCATTGGTGACGCTACCGTACAGCTCGGACAAAAAGAGCTCATGATCGAAACCCAGGGAAACTGGGGCGATCCGGTAACCGGCGACAGCGCTGCAGCACCTCGTTATATTGAAGGAAGGCTTTCTAAATTTGCCCAGGATGTTGCCTTCAATCCTAAAACTACAGAATGGAAATTAAGCTACGACGGGCGTAACAGGGAGCCTATCACGCTTCCTATGAAATTCCCGCTCCTGCTTGCACAAGGCGTGGAAGGAATTGCGGTGGGCCTTTCCACTAAATTATTGCCACATAATTTCAATGAGCTGATCAAAGCCAGCATTGATTATCTGCGCGGACGAAAAATAAATCTGCTTCCTGATTTTCCTACCGGGGGTATTGCTGATGTAAGCAAATACAATGAAGGATTGCGTGGAGGCAAAGTGCGTGTGCGTGCCTGCATAGAAGAGCGCGACAGCAAGACATTAGTGATCACAGAAATCCCCTTTGGCACCACCACAGGAGGCCTTATGGAAAGCATTGTGAATGCTAATGATAAAGGAAAAATAAGAATACGCAAAGTAGAAGATCTTACTTCTAAAAATGTAGAAGTGGTGGTTCACCTGGCAGCAGGCGTAAGTCCTGATAAAACCATTGATGCGCTTTACGCTTTCACAGATTGCGAGTATGGCTTATCTCCAAACTCCTGTGTAATACGTGATGATAAGCCACAGTTCTTATCGGTAAATGAGATTCTGAAATTTAATACAGATCAGACAGTACAGCTCCTTAAAACAGAACTTGAGATCTCATTGAAAGAGCTGAATGAAAAATTATTCTATGCATCACTCGAAAAGATATTCATTGAGAACAGGATCTATCGCAAGATCGAGGTAGCGGAAACTTTTGAAGAAGTGATCACTATTATTGATAAAGGGCTGAAACCTTTTGTACAGAACCTTTACAGGGATGTGACGCGTGAAGATATTCTCAAGCTCACAGAAATAAGGATCAAGAGGATCTCCAAATATGACAGCTTTCAGGCCGATGAATTATTAAAGAAGCTTGAAAAAGATATCAAGCAGGTGCGCTATAATTTGAAAAACCTGATCGAATATTGCATTGAATATTTTACAGAGATCCAGAAGAAATACGGCAAAGGCAAAGAGCGCAAAACGGAGCTGCGTGAATTTGAAACAGTGCAAGTAAATGCAGTGGTGGCCAAGAATGCCAAGCTCTATTTCAATGCCAAAGACGGTTTTGCGGGGATGAGCCTGAAGAATGATGAGCTCATAGCAGAATGCAGCGATATTGACGATGTGATCGCTTTCAATGAAGATGGAAGCATGAAGGTATTTAAGATCAGCGATAAAACCTTTGTAGGGAAAGATGTGCTGCATATTGCTGTGTTTAAAAAAGGAGATGAGCGCACCACCTACAATATGATCTATCGCGATGGCGATAAGGGCGCTACGTATATGAAGCGCTTCAGTGTGACGGGTGTTACAAGAGACAAAGCTTATGATCTCACCCGTGGCAATAAAGGATCAAAAGTTTTATACTTCACTCCCAATCCTAATGGTGAAGCAGAATTGGTGGAAGTAAACTTAAAGCCAAAATTAGGTTTGCGAAAAGATAAATTCGAAGTCAATTTTGCAGAGCTGGAAATCAAAGGACGTAATGCACAGGGAAACCTGGTTACGAAATATGATGTGAGGAATGTGAAGATGCGTAAGAAGGGCGTCTCAACATTAGGTGGGGAGAAACGCTGGTTCGATACCAATACCAAACGCCTCAACAAAGAAGAACGCGGCATTTACCTTGGAGAATTCCTTGCAAAGGATCGAATCATTGCAGTATATAAATCAGGGAATTTCGAGCTCACCAATTATGATCTCACCAATCATTATCGCGAAGACATCACCATCATCCAAAAGCTAAGACCTAATACCACTGTGAGTGCGGCTTATTATGACGCAGATAAAGGGAATTATTATATGAAACGTTTCACCATTGATAAATCAACAGAAGATAAATTATTCAACTTTATAGGTGATAGTGAAAAGAACGAGCTGATCAATGTTTGCTTGTTTGATGATGCGCATTGCAAAGTGGAATTTGCGAAAGTGAAAGGCTTAATGGCAACTCCCCTGGAATTTGATCTGAGTGAATTCGTTGAAGTCGCCAATCCAAAAGCAGTAGGTAAGAAGATCACATCAGATAAAGTAAAAGATATTCGTTTTATCTCTTTGGATCCTGAAGAAGGGCTGGATGAGATAGTGCAGAAGCCCGTGTTTAAGACAACGTTGTTTTAGCGCGAAGCACGCAAGTCGTAAGGCGCAAGGCATAAGTGAATACAATGATAAAGAGATTATTTGATTTTAAGAGTAAGTACTAACTATTACAATTCAATACAAGATCAGTTATGATTTATACTTTGCCCTCTACCACCTCTTGGCTTTTGTATTACTTTCGCCATACGCCTTACACCTTACGCCTTATTCCCCATGCCTAACATACTCAATACGTTTACATACGCGCTCAATGGAATTGCAAAAGCTTTTGCAACACAGCGGAATATGCAGATTCATTTGGTTGCATTGATACTTGTGATTTGTGCAGGATTTTATTTCGATATTTCTTCTTACGAATGGATAGCTATTGTTCTCTGCAGCGGACTGGTGTTTTGCGCTGAGATCATGAACACTGCCATTGAAGAAATCGTTAATTTCATTTCCCCGGAAAAACATCCTAAGGCAGGATTGATAAAAGATTTAGCGGCAGGAGCTGTATTGATCATGGCAATTGCTGCTGTGGTGGTGGCAGCAATTATTTTTGTTCCTAAGATATTTTAGAGATGAAAAGAAAAATTGTTTATCATTTACCACTTCTCTCCGATCCTTTCCTGGTAAATGCTCAATTCAATTTATGGATTCTTTTTCATAACGAGTTTATATTCAAAGGACAATATAAAAAATATTGAATCATGAACACTATATTATTTACAGGAGGCAGCGGAATGGTAGGACAAGCAGTAGCGAAGCTCCTTAAGCAAGAGGGTTATATTGTCAGGAACCTGGTGCGCGATAAAAACAAAGCTGATGGAATCAATTCCTTTTATTGGAATTATACTAATCAGGAAATTGATGTCAAAGCTTTTGGCAACCTGGACTATATCATCAATCTTGCAGGCGCGAACGTAGCCAAACGATGGAATGATAAATACAAGGTAGAAATTTATGAGAGCCGGATTAAGAGCACTAATTTCCTATTTGAATTTATAAAAAAGAATAATATTCCACTTAAAAAATTCATCAGTGCATCAGCCACGGGATTCTATGGAGATTCTCCATTATCCAACAGAGAAGAAAATAGCCCGGCAGCAAATGACTTCCTGGCGCAGGTTTGCAAAGAATGGGAAAAAGCAGCTTTGCAATTTAATTCCATTGGTATTCCAGTTTGCATTTTTAGAATTGGTGTGGTAATCACACCTGGAGGAGGATTTGTAAAACAAGTATCTGCTCCAATGAAATATAATCTTGGAGCACATTTAGGTACAGGAAAGCAATACATCAGCTGGATCGCATTATCCGATTTATCAAAGCTATTTTTATTTGCTATCCAAAATTCCACTCTTGAAGGCATCTTTAATGCAACAGCCTCTACCCCACTTACGCTGGAACAAATAGATAATATAATTGCCTCCTATTACCATAAGAAAATCTGGCTGCCCAATGTACCCGCCTGGGCGCTGAAGCTTGCCTTGGGAGAAATGAGCTCTTTCGTTTTAGGAAATACCAATGTAAGTAATGATAAAATTAAAAGCGCAGGGTTTGTGTTTGGTGTTGAGGAATTTAGGAAAGCGTTGGATTCGAATTGAAAATTGAAAATTGAAAATGCCCAAAAGGTAGGTGGGAAACTATAGCAGAATTTGGAGTTAGGATCAATGGAAAATTGAAAATTGAAAATGCCAAAAGGGTATCAGAAACGGAAAATAAGATAAGAGATATTGTATTCCCATTTTCCATTTTCAATTTTCAATTCCATTCACCATTTTCAATTTTCCATTTTCAATTCTCCTTCTAAACTGCGCATTCCAGCAAATACCTCGTATACTCCGATTTAGGGTTTGCAAACAATTCATCAGCACTTGCAATTTCCTGGATCTCTCCTTTATTGAGTACCACAACCCGATGTGCAATAAATCTTACCACGCTCAGATCGTGGGTGATGAAGAGATACGTGAAGCCCATTTCCAGCTGCAGGCGTTTTAAGAGATTTAATATTTGCGCCTGCACACTCACATCCAAAGCAGAAACAGCTTCATCCAACACGATAAATTGAGGATTTAAAACCAGGGCTCTAGCAATGGCGATCCTCTGGCGTTGTCCGCCCGAAAACTCATGAGGGTAGCGATCAAAATGCGTGGGCAGCAAACCTACTTTTTCCATGATAAGAAAAGCCTGTCTTTTACATTCTGCTTTCGATCTGAATATTTTATGAACCATCATGGGTTCCATAATTGCATCACCAATAGTATGCTGTGGATTTAATGAACCAAAAGGATCCTGGAAAACCATAGAAGCCATTTGGCTTTTATTTATTTTATTTCCCGGATCATGAAATGTTATCGTTCCCTGTATATTTTTTTCAAGGCCAAGCAAAGCCTTACCCAGCGTGCTTTTACCTGAACCTGATTCGCCAACAAGCGCCAGTGTTTCTCCTTTATAAATATCAATATTGATATTCTTTAAAGCTTCAAATTTTTCTTTCTTTCCAAAAATGAATTTTTGTTTTTCATAAAAAACATTCAAATCACGTATGGAAACAAGCACCTCATCAGATACCTGTGAACTTGAAATTATAATCTCCTGTTTTGTATCATTAAGAATATCTTCAAGGGTAGGCAGCCATTCCTTCTTTGAGTGAATATCCGGCATGCAGCTTAACAATGCCCTGGTATATTGTTGTTGTGGATGATTAAAAATTTCAGAAGTTAAATTCAATTCGACCGTGTTTCCTTTTTGCATCACGAGCGTATTATGCGCAATTCGCGAGGCCAGGTGTAGATCATGTGTGATAAAAATAATGCTGCATTGTCTTTGCAATTGCATTTGCTGTAGCAGATCGACGATCCCTTTTTGAACAGAAGCATCAAGGGCAGTGGTAGGTTCATCTGCAATAATAAGAGCGGGATTACAGGCCATCGCCATCGCGATCATCACCCGTTGCTTTTGTCCGCCACTTAACTGGTACGGATAAGAATCAAACAATATTTCCTTTCGGGGAAGCTGTACTTCATCAAACAATTGCAGGGCTTGAATCCTTGCCTCTTTGAATGATTTATTTTCATGAAGCATGATCGCTTCTGTTACCTGGAGTCCACAATGCATCAAAGGATTTAATGAGGTCATCGGTTCCTGGAAGATCATGCTGATCTTTTTACCTCGAACCCATCTCATTTCCTTTTCAGATTTCAATAAAAGGTTTTCACCATTAAAAAGTATTTCGCCGCTTATAATCTTAACCTGCTTTGGCAATAATCCCAAAATAGCCAAGGCTGTCAACGACTTCCCACTCCCCGATTCTCCAACAATAGCTAATGTCTCCGAATGATTCAAAGTAAAACTCAGATCATTCACCAGGATGGTGTTATTTGCTTTTAAAGTAAGGTTGGCGACTTGAAGCATGGACTGGGAATTGAAAATTGAAAATTGAAAATGCCCAAAGGGTATATGGTAAACTGTTGGAGAATTGGATGTTATTTTTAATTGAAAATTGAAAATGTCCAAAGGATAGCTGAAACAGTAAATAGGATTTGAGATATTGTATTCCCATTTTCAATTTTCCATTTTCAATTCAATTTCCCATTTTCAATTTTTAATTATTAATTATTAATTATTAATTAATTAATCCCAGCTTTCCGCTTTGCTTCCACCACAATGGCATCGGCCCTGGCATTGGCATCATCTACAATCTGTTTTGCCTTAGCATCCGCATCCTTCTTTAGCTTTTCTGCCGTAACCCTTGCTGCAATTTTTGCTATAGGATTGTTTACACTGTTTACCAGGCTATCTGCTGCCGCATACCCTTTTTGCCGGGCTTCAGCAGCATAGGCTACAGCATCTGCTTTTATCTTGTCGGCCTGGCGCTGGGCATCTGCAACTCCTTTCAATGCTTCTTCCCGGGCTTTGGATTGGCCCAAATTTTTAAGATTATTTAAAGAGTCCATGGCCTTTTTTATCAGGGCATCTTTAATATCATCCAGGGCTTTATTGGCCTGGTTGCGTAAATTGGAGCTGATCTCCGGCTTTAATAAAGTACCGGTAAGGAATATATCAACATCCACTAATTCTCCCAGCTTAATAGGAACAGGCGATTTGGCATTGGCTTGCTCAATCATATTGTTCAAGGCGGAATTAGCTGCCCCAAATTCCGTGCGCGGTACGCTTAATTTCATATGGAAATTCATCGACTTGTCAAGGCTGGTAACCCCTTCCAATAATTGCATTGAATAATTATTCCATTTTGTTGTGAAGGGCTTCACCATAATTTTTCCGTCATTGATCACAAAATTTACGAGCAGCCGCTGTAAATCAAATTTCTTGAGTTGCATCAGCTGTAGCTTCTCCGCCAGCATATCCAATGGCTTGATCCCTGACAGCGTAGCGCGCAAAATATCAAGTGTCCCTTTACTGTCGATGGAGCCGAGGATGGGCATGAAATGCTCATCAAGCGCTGAAGTATAATGTAAAGTGGTGTTTAACATCCCCTCCATAAACTGGGCAATAGGCGTTAAGGATTTAATTGTAACAAATGTTTTATACGCCTTTTGAATATCCAGCTGCTGTACAGTGAAAGCCAGATCGAACACCGGTTTTTTGATATTTAAAGAATTATAAGAGCCATTAATCAGGAATTTGCCGTTTAGCATTTCCAGGCTGGTGTTTTGGAAGCTCAGGATCCCACCATCTATTTTTATATTCCCATTGAAATTGCTGATATCATAATTATCATAAATAAGCTTGTCGATTTTGGAGTTCAATGTGAAGTCGATATTCTCAGGGATTTTGACAGGCTTAAGACCACTGGTATCGGCCGTTCCGCCCGGTGTATTGCCTGAATTATCTTTGCCCATAAATTCATTATAATTGAAATATTTAGAATTTAAGGTTAATGCTCCCTTTATTTTTTCATTTCGAAGCATATAGCCGAAGAAATTCTCCACATTGCCTTTGGCATCAATATCAGTATGGTTAAGGGTAGCCTTACAATCCGAGAGGGTTATTTTTTGAGGGGATAATTGAGCTGTTGCCTTCTCAATTTTTACCGGCATGCTGCCCTTACTCTCATACACCACATTCTGTGCTATAAGATCTCCGGAGGCATTCAGGTTCTCATAATCCTTAGTAATTATCTTACCCGCATTCCCTTTCGCTTTGGCATCAATGGCTATCAGGCCGCTCAACTTGGTATCTTTCATGGGAATAATTTGGGTGAGGGTTGCCAAATTTAATTTCCCTTTTACAACGGCATCAATATAGGCGTCGGTTTTAGGTGTGGTCACCTTCACCTTGGCATCGATAATATCTTTGGCCACCAAAGCATGAAATTTTTGCAGGTCAATGATGGTATGGTCGGTGATCCCGTCGGGATTGGTAATATGCAGTGATAGATTGATATCACTTATCTTCTCTGGCAGGGATGGATATTTTATTGAACCATCTTTTATTTCCAGATGCAAGCCATACGCAGGGGTTTCAAAATCATTATAAACACCTTTAATATCCCCTTCAAATAAATAATTACCCTCGGCCTGCAATTCCGAGAATTTATTTTTATACAATGAAGGCAGCAGGCTTACCAGTTTCTTGAATTCATTCTGGCTGTTCTTGATAATAAGATTCAAAACCATATCTTTTTCATTGGGCAGCGAAATAGAGCCATTGATCTCAATTGGCATATCATTCAGCGAAATGATATTGTTTCTGAAGACATAATTACTTTTGTTAAGGTCCATATTTAATACCGCATCAGCCCAGGTTTTAACATGATCTAAGTAAACCATATTCCCATAACCCATGGTCAGCTCTCTGATCTCAGTTTTGGTTTTCAGATCGAATACCATATCTTCAAAATTACCGCTGCCCAGATGGTCCAGGCCCGTTAAATGGGTATAAAAGCCATTGCTCTCATCCACAAAATTCACCCTCCCGTTCTTCAATTCATAGCTATCAAATTTAATTTTGAGCTTCAACGAAGCGGTGTCGGCCGTAGAATCGGGAATCGTGATATTATAATTGGCTTTACCATTCTTATGAACAAGGATATTAATATATGGCTCATCGGCATAAAATTTACGCAAGGGTATTTCTTTTGTGTCCCACAACGTTTTTAAATCAATGACTACATTGGTTTCCTTGCTATAAACTAAAGTGTCGCCTTCAAATTCACCTTTACCTGTGATGCTTAAATTATTAATGGACAAGCTCAGGTTAGGAAAATTCTTAAACAGATTCAGGCCGATATTATTATCGAAATTGAGGGTGGCGTTGAGGTGTTTATTGGCTTCAGATTTTATTCTTCCCACGATCTTTCCTTTAAATAAAAAAGGAGTGGCAATCAATAATAATATTAGTCCCAAAAATACAATTAGCGTGATCTTAAGAATTTTCTTTCCCATAGGGCAAATTTAGGGATTCGGAAGTTAGTATATAGTATTTAGTCTATGGTTTTTAGTAAATACAAGTGAGTCAATGGGGCAGAGGTTCAAATTGCATAATTGAAGTAATAATATATCGGGTAATTCGTAATTCACAATTCCGGGCTTCTCTGCAACCCTGTATTTACTAATATACTTAATACTATATACTTTATACTACCCTCGCAACCCTGCCAATACATCCAGGCTCCATTGACAAATTAGCACAATAAACCCTTTTTATTGTCAATATGTGTATAAAAGAATTGGGGAACTATAATTGACTACCTTACTTTGTAATCCTTAATAACTCATAAATCATGGCACTAGAATTCACCGATGCAAACTTTGAAGCTGAAGTTTTAAAATCAGATAAACCAGTAATTGTAGACTTTTGGGCAGAATGGTGTGGCCCTTGCAGGATGGTTGGTCCTGTTGTAGAGGAATTGGCAATGGAATATAAGGACAAAGCTGTTATTGGAAAGCTGAACGTAGATCATAATCCACAAACAGCGATCACTTATGGCATCCGCAATATCCCCGCTATACTTTATTTTAAAGACGGCAAGGTAGTAGACCGCCAGGTTGGAGCGGTACCCAAAAACGTACTACAAGCCAAGCTGGAGTCACAAATGAAATAATAAATTATTATGCTTCATAATACAGGCTGTGCTTTTAAGCATGGCCTTTTTATTTTGAACGTATGGCTTCCACCGGATCGAGCCGGGAAGCCTGGTAGGCAGGTATGATTCCGGCCAATATGCCGATGGTGAAAGAGATGACAAAGGCCAGGGAGATATTAAAGATAGAGAGCTGCAAAATAAAGCCGAAAAGGGAAGCGATAATAAGGCCTATTAAAACCAATAGCAGGCCAATAAGAGCTCCGATAATACATAATACAATGGCTTCCACTAAAAACTGTATCAGTATAAAATTATTTTTTGCTCCGAGGGATTTCTGAATCCCAATTAAATTGGTGCGTTCCTTAACCGATACGAACATGATATTGGCTACTCCAAAACACCCTACGATCACTGAAAACAGGCCAATAAAGGTGCCTACAATGCGCAGGATCTTGAACAAAGAGGAAAATGCCTCCGTAACCATCGAAAATTCATTGATCGCAAAATTATCCGCTGTGCCGGGAGCTAGCCTGCGAACTGCCCTCATATCTTTTCTTACTTCATCACGAAGGAAATCAATGCTGGTGCCTTCCACAGGCTTAATATAGATATTAGGCTCAATAAAATTATGCCCTACAGCGACTATCGTTTTCACATAATTAAATGAAACAATAGCCACATTATCCAAGCTTGTTTGGAGCAGGTTACTGCCTTCTTTCTTCAGTACGCCGATAACGATAATTTTTTTACCATCCAGCTTAATGGTCTTGCCCGGGGCATTCTCGGGACTATTGAATAAGCCTTCCGCAATATCATAACCGATAACAACGGCGCTGCTGCCGGTATAGAAATCCATCTCATTAAAAAAGCGGCCATATATGATTTCAAAATTCCTGATCTTGTCATAGTTCTGAGTGCATGCCACCACGCCCGGATCACTTACAATACGATCCTGGAATTTAAATTTATCAGCCCTGTAGTTGAGCATCAGGCAGCATACTGCATTATCCTTTAACGACTCGCTTAATCTTTCAAACTCACTATAACGGGCAATGGGCCGGTTAATATATTTCCACCAGGGATAATCCTTTCCGAATTCAAAAGGCCATTTCTGAACGATAACCACATTGCTACCCAGGGCATCAATCCCGCCCTGGATATTCTTTTGCAACGAATCTATCAAAGTATAAACCAGGATAATACAAAAGATGCCGATAGAGATTCCCAGTGTAGAGAGAAAGGACCGCAGTTTATTTGCCGCAATAGCCTGAAAAGCGCCGCGTATGCTCTCCTTGAGGATCTGTATGGATAAAGAGAAAGCGGAAGAACGAAGATTCATAATAGGGAACGATTGCAGCAAAAATAGCGCTGCCTCCCCATATATGATTAAGCTAATGTTGATAAAAGAGAAATAAATTTTCCTTTTACGTTTGACCGGGTAAAAAAAAAACTTACCTTTGCACTCCTTTTTTAAGAAAAGGATTCGGAGAAAAATCTGCTTTGAATCAATTTCCCTAAATCGGCGATGATTCCGTAGCTCAGCTGGTAGAGCATTACACTTTTAATGTAGGGGTCCTGGGTTCGAATCCCAGCGGGATCACTTAGAAACCCTGCAAATTGCGGGGTTTCTTTATGAATAAGGCTTTCCCACTGTATTGTATAGTTGTCAATAGTACTCCATTTGCGCTATTTGACTATAATTGTTTGCCAAATGTTTGCCAAAATTGAACCTTTAACCCAACAAAAAATGCTAACCTACAAAATTTATCCACGTCTTAAAACAATTGACAAAAAAGGTCTTTGTCCCTATCTACATTCAAGTAATTGATTTACGCCCCGTTTAATGAATAAAAACTTATGAAGAAAACAGTGTTATGCTTGCGCATAACAAAGCAAATATATGCCTTTTAGGTAGTGATACTTGATAAGCCACTCTTTATAATCAACAAGATTTTTGGAATTCCTAATTTTAGTATCGGAATAGTCCAAGGAATGCCGAACCCATAGAAGTAAATTCCAATATTCTTATTTGGTTTATCTTGAGGTTCATTGTAATACTCCCCAAAAATAGGGCCAGTGGTTTAGTTAAAAAAATCTTTAATTTTACTACACCAAATGACCAAACAAACACGACGTAAATTTACTCCTGAATTCAAGGCCAAAGTTGCCTTAGAAGCAATTAAAA
>JBBRJE010000002.1:0-28745 GCA_038219845.1 Bacteroidia bacterium | reverse complement strand
GAGCGGAGCCTTACAGGCAATTCCTGAGAATTTAATCGCAGAGGTTACAAAACAAATCTCGATACCTGTATTTATCGGGGGCGGCATACGTACGGAAGCCCAGGCCTTATCAGCATGTAAAGCTGGGGCAGATGTGATTGTAGTGGGCAATGCCGTGGAAAAAGATATCCAGCTGATCCGTTTGATGGCCCATGTCATACATGACTTCTGATCAACCTTAAACAGCCATCTCCATTAGTCTTATTTTATTAAATCAAAAAGGCATACCTTGTGAGTATGCCTTTAAGTACCTATCTATCACCTTTAATCAAAAGGCTAAAAGGATATATACGTTATAAATAGGTCTTAAGGATTTTGCTTCTGGAAGATTTTCGCAACCGTTTTAGCGCATTCTCTTTAATCTGGCGCACACGTTCGCGGGTAAGGCCTACTTTCTCAGATATATCTTCCAGGCTGTAAGGAGGATTGCCATCCAGGCCATAGAAATATTTTAATATATCTTTTTCTTTATCTGATAAAGAGCTTAAGCTGATAGAGATCTCTCTTTTTAATGATTCATCCAGTAAATGATCATCAGGGTTAGGCTCGTCGTTCTGGCCCAGCACTGCCAATAATGAATTGCTGTCTTCGCTGTCGCTCAGGGGCGCATCCAGGCTCATGGCTTTGCCGCTTGTTTTTAACACGGTCTCTACTTCTTCCAGACTCATCTCCGATCTTTCAGCGATCTCGCCAGGAGTAGGCTCCCTTTCTAATTTCTGCTCCAGTTCAGCATATATCTGCATTACCTTACTTAAAGATCCTACCTTATTCAAGGGTAGTCTAACGATACGGGCCTGGTCGGCGATAGCCTGTAATATACTCTGGCGTATCCACCACACGGCATAGCTGATAAATTTAAATCCACGGGTCTCATCGAAACGCTTGGCGGCTTTTATTAATCCTAAATTTCCTTCGTTAATCAGGTCACCAAGGGTTAATCCCTGGTTTTGGTACTGTTTTGAAACGGATACCACGAAACGTAAATTGGCATTCACCAAACGTTCCAAAGCTGCCTGGTCACCTTCACGAATCCTTTGTGCTAATTCAACTTCCTCTTCTGCATTGATCATTGGCACACGGCTGATATCACTCAGGTATTTGTCGAGTGATTTGTTTTCGCGATTGGTAAACTGACGGCTGATTTTTAGTTGTCTCATGTATTGATATGGGTTTTATATATAAACGTTTAAATTGCTCATAAGTTGCATCTGTAAAATTAAATTAATTATACAGCTGCTTTTTAATGCAGATAATTTGCAATTGGAAAGTAAAAAATATGGCCATCTTACGAAGAGCTTGTTTTTTTTATGTTTTTACTTTTTTCGCTTACAGACTTCAGCGAAAATCCCGTGGTATTGTAATTTTGCACGCGTCGTGCTTACAGCAAAATATATGCCGCAAGATCCTGTTTCCAGTATTTCAACCTAAATCGTCAGAACTTTTACCGATTTGTGAATTAAAGCAACGCTTTACCCCTTTGCGGGTGAGTATAAATGAATGCCTTATTTTTATAGGATTTCCTCTTTGTCTATTCCGGCTTACATTACTTCCATTATGATGTACTATTGATTTCTTTCCCCTGACCCGATATTTACTTCTCGATTAGCCGTATGCTAACTGCCAAATTCACTTTAGCAACAATCGGCTACGCCTAAAATTCCTTGCTATATTCATAAAATAATGTACGTTTGCAAATAAAAAAATCAATTATTTTTTATGAGTAAAGCTACTGATATCCCTTTAAAAGATTTGCCAAATCCATTTGAGAGCATGATGGAGCGATTTAATCAAGCGGCAGCAATCCTGGGACTGGATTCTAATACCATCTCCGTTTTACAGGCTCCAAAAAAAATTGTTATCGTTAACCTTCCGGTGAGCATGGATAATGGCACGGTCCAGGTATTCGAAGGCTTTCGTGTAATACATAGCGATATTGTAGGACCAAGCAAAGGGGGGATTCGATATAGCATGGACGTAAACCTTGATGAGGTGAAAGCCCTGGCGGCATGGATGACATGGAAATGCGCCGTGGTTGATATTCCTTATGGTGGCGCCAAGGGCGGCATTAAATGCGATCCCCGTAAAATGAGCAAAGGCGAATTGGAACGAATGACCCGTGCTTATACCTCCGCCATGTCGGATGTTTTTGGCCCCGAGAAAGATATTCCGGCGCCTGATATGAACACCGGCCAGCAGGAGATGGCCTGGATCATGGACGAATATAGCAAGATCAAAGGGGTAGAATCTCCTGCCGTGGTTACAGGCAAGCCCCTGGTATTGGGCGGATCGCTGGGCCGCGTGGAAGCCACCGGTCGTGGCGTTATGGTTACCTGTCGTGCGGCCCTAAATAAGCTGGGCATCAAAGCCAATGGCGCTACCTGTGCTGTTCAGGGATTTGGAAATGTAGGATCCATTTCTGCTAAGCTTATTGCTACCCAGGGATTGAAAATTGTAGCCGTGAGTGATATCACCGGTGGCTACTATAATGAGGATGGATTTGATATTGAAGAATTGATAGCCTTCCGTGATGGAAATAAAGGAACCCTGGAGGGATTGAAAAACGGCAAAAAAATTTCCAATTCAGAATTGCTGACCTTAGCCGTGGATGTATTGGTTCCGGCTGCGATGGAAGACCAGATTACAAGCGATAATGCACCGAGCATCAAAGCCCGGCTTATTGTAGAAGGCGCCAATGGCCCCATCAATGCGAATGCCGACCAGATATTATTCGATAAAAAAATAATGATCGTCCCCGATATCCTTGCAAATGCAGGAGGTGTGACAGTCTCCTATTTCGAATGGGTGCAAAACCGCCTTGGTTACTTCTGGACGGAAGAACGGGTGAACCGTCGTGCCGACCGCGTGATGAAGCAAGCTTTCGAGCGCGTGTATGCCAGTGCACAGGAGCATAATATACCGATGCGTATTGCTGCATATGTTGTAGCTATGGACAAGGTGGCACAAACAATGAAATACAGGGGTAAATTTTAAGCCCTTTTTTATATATTCGTACCTTATGAAAGGTATTTCTCCATGCATGCCATCTTTAAAGAATGGCTTCCTCTTCATTTTCTTATTTCTAAGTCTCTCCGGCTTTTGCAAAGATGGGAAGACCATCTACTATAATGAAGATTTTTTCATCACTAAAAAAGAAACGGCAGCATATTATATCATCATCGACCCCGAGGCACAAAAAGACAGGATATACAAATATTATTATATCAGCGGTGAGCTCTATTGGAAAGGAGAAAAATCCTATGTCGATTTTAAAATGCCCGAAAATGATATCAACGAAGGATTATGCATCTCTTATTATAAAAACGGGAATAAGGAGGAAGAGATAAATTTTATGCATAATAAAAAAAACGGGGAGTACATCGCTTATTATGAAAATGGCAATAAGAAGTATGAGGAAGAATACCTGCATAGCAAAATAGAAGGTTTCTCCAAATCCTATTATGAGAACGGAAAAATTAAGGACAAAAGATATTTCGAAGAAGGTGTACACGTTGGAACAGATACAAGCTGGTATGATACAGGTGAATTAGGGGGGACTCGCTTTTACCGTGATGGTAAAAAACACGGGGAAGAACTGAAATGGCATAGGAACGGCAAACTGAAAGAAAAAGGAAGCTATAAAAATGATAAAGCAGAAGGGAAGCACTATACCTATTACGACAATGATAGTTTAAAATCATTGGTGCATTATTATAATGGCAAGCTGGATGGTACGGTAATGACCTGGTGGGAAACAGGAAAAGTAAAGCGGAATGATAGGTTTGAAGATGATTCGTTGATGGAAGGCAAATGTTATGACATCAAAGGTAATGAAATTGCACATTTTGATTATAAAATAATGCCTGAATTTCCGGGCGGGGAAGGTAAGCTTATGGTATTTATATCACACAATATTAAATATCCGGTCAGCGCCTTAGAAAATGAGATACAGGGTAAGGTGGTCGTCGCTTTTATCGTTGATCAGAATGGTAAGCTCAAAGATATTTCTCTCTATAAAAGCCTCTATCCATCAACAGACAAGGAAGCCATCAGGGTAGTAAAATTATTACCCGCCTGGACACCCGGGAAATTAGATGGTGAACTGGTAGATGTTTCTTATCACCTGCCTATTAGGTTCACCCTCCATTAATTTAATGATTGCTTTTTATTTGCTGCGGATATTTTCTAATTATATTTCTCAGTATTATTGTAACCTGTATATCTTCTATTCGCGAAAATGAAATCTCCCTGGCGCCGAAGCAAGACGGTAATTCTGCTGATTGCAATTATCTGTAGCTGGATAATTTTAAACCGTGAACTATACAAGCGCGAAAATGGCGTGATCATTCATGATATCAATTATTATTATAGCTATCTGCCCGCCACTTTTATAGAACATGATCTTTCCCTGAGATTTTTAGATGATACCTCTCGTAATTTCGGAGGCCGATACTGGCACCTTGATGCTCCCAATGGCGGGCATGTGTTTAAGATGAGCATGGGCATGGCTTATCTTTATTCTCCATTCTTTTTTGCGGGGCATATAACGGCCATGACCGGGAACCAGCCCCGCGATGGTTTTAGCACGCCATACCAGTTTTTCATGAGCTTCTGTGGATTATTTTATATGCTGATCGGCTTATTATTTTTGCGTAAAGTGCTCCTTTTTTATTTCTCCGAATTTGTTACCGCGGCCGTTCTGGTGATTATCGGGATGGGAACGAACTTATTTTTTTACAGTGTGCAGGAAGGCCCGATGACGCATGCGCCGGATTTTTTTCTCTATAGCCTAATTTTATTTCTTACGGTGAAATGGCATAGGGAGGCTAGCTGGACGCAGAGCCTTCTCCTTGGATTAGCCATTGGCCTGGCAGCGCTGATCAGGCCATCGAATATAATAATTGCATTCATCCCCTTGCTCAATAATCTTTATAGCTTGCAATCCGTCAGGAGCAAATGGCAATGGATACAGCTTCATTATACCAAATTAGCAGCTATCCTGATTTGCATCCTGCTCCCCTGGATTCCGCAGCTATGGTACTGGAAAATGGTGACAGGGCAATGGCTTTTCTATTCCTATATCAATGAATCTTTTTTCTTCAGCCATCCCCGTATATTAGAAACACTTTTCAGTTTCCGGAAAGGGTTATTTATTTATACCCCGCTGATGCTGATAGCTTTTACCGGTTTATTTATTTTAAGAAAACGATTACCGCAATTCAGCACTGCAATATGGTTTTTTACCATCCTCAATATTTATATCATTAGCAGCTGGTGGTGCTGGTGGTATGGTGGATCATTTGGCTTGCGATCTTATATTGAAATGTTTGCTTTATGGTCCATCCCATTGGCCATCGTTATAGAAAGGATCGTTTATTTAAGGAAACAGATACGCCTGGCCTTATTGAGCTTTATATTCCTTCTTGTATTGCTTAATATTTTTCAGAGCATGCAATATTGGAACGGGGCGCTGCACTGGGACGGCATGAATTATAAATTATATAAAGCCCAGTTTCTGCGCCGGAGCTGTGTTCCGGGATATGAAAGCCTGGTGACCCCACCGGATTATGGTAAAGCGCTTAAAGGCGAGAAAGAATTTTATTGGAGAGCGGAATGAAAGGAGGAAATCGGGGAGGCCGCGGCAGGTGCCCATTTGAATTATAAAATCTAACACTTAACAATTATGACCGAATTACTTGTAAAAAATGTAATCACAATCAATGCTTCAGCGGAAAAAGTATGGGATGCGCTGACGAATCCGCAACAAACAAAGAAATATATGTTTGGCTGTGAAACTATATCTGATTGGGAAGTGGGGAGTTCCCTGCAATGGCGAATGGAGCATGAAGGAAAAGAATTCATTGCTGTGAAAGGAACGATACTAAAGATTGAGCCTCAACAACTATTAGCCTATACCACCATCGATCCTCATTCGGAGATGGCAGATATCCCGGAAAATTATCTTACAGTAACTTATGCCTTAAGCCCTCAAAACGGCCATACTGTTTTAACTGTAACGCAGGGCGATTATAATACGGTTGCTGATGGTGAACGACGATATACCGAGGCCTATAATGGAGGAGAAGGCTGGAATCCAATATTGATTGAGATAAAGAAATTGGTGGAAGGGGAATAATGATTAGTAGTCAGTGGTCAGTCCCGGCTTAACTGAGCGGGGTCAATAATACATATCATGCACCTGGTATGCTTCCTTCTTCATTTTTGTATTCATTCTTCACCTTTAACTTTTCTTGCCAATAATCCTTTTCCGATGCATGGTTCCCCAATCACGTAATTCATCAATGAGCTTGTCCAGGGTTTTACCATAGGGCGTCATAGAATATTCCACAACCACCGGCACAGCATCATACACGGTTCGCTTTACCAGCTGGTTCATTTCCAGGTCACGCAATTCCTTGGAAAGCATCTTGTCCGTGATATCCGGAATCTCTTTGGCCATCTGGCTGAAACGCTTATTGCCAAATGAAAGCGCAATGATGATTGGGAGCTTCCACTTGCCGCTGAGAATGTCGAGCGCGTCGCGCACCGGCAGAATAGCTTTGGTGCATTCGGCAAGATTTTTTACCGGTTGTTTTGCAGTTATCATATCTATATTATGTTAGCTATACCAAAGTATAGTACTTTACTTTGGTATAGTGCTTACTTTTAGATAGCAAATATACATATCTTTGTGCCGTCAAACAAATTAAATTTTAAGACATACAATATGATAACTACAAAATGGGCAATAGACCCCACACATTCAGAGATCCGGTTCATGGTGAAACACATGATGATTTCCACTGTCACCGGTCAATTCAATAATTTTAACGCATCGTTTGAAACCGAAGGGGAAGATTTCAGCACGGCGAAAGTGAGCTTCAGCGCCGATGTGAATTCCATCTCTACCAACAATGAACAAAGAGACGGGCATCTGAAAAATGGCGATTTCTTCGATGCTGAAAATCACCCCCAACTATTATTCGAAGGCGATAAGCTGGAAAAAATCACTGACGAAAATTACAAATTACATGGCATGCTCACCATGCGTGGTGTAACCAAACAAATCGTTCTCGATGTGGAATTCGGTGGTACAACCGTTGATCCATGGGGAAACACCAGGGTTGGGTTTTCGATCAACGGTAAAGTCAACCGCAAAGATTTCGGCGTTAGCTTTAGCATGATCTCGGAAACCGGAAGTATTTTACTTGGTGAAGAGGTGAAGATCCAGGTGGATTCGGAATTTGTAAGACAAGCGGTGGTTCAGGCGGCGTGAGGTGTGTTTAGTAGTTAGTAAATAGTATTTAGTAAATACAATTCATCATTGAAGTAATTCGTATTTTGCATTATGTATAAATTAAAAATCATCTCGTCCACGGTAAGGCCTGGCCACAAGGGACCATTGATTGCGGCCTGGATTACAGCAATTGCAAAGGAGTTTGGAAGCTTCGAGGTGGAGCTGCTTGACCTGGGAGAAATAAAGCTGCCGATGATGGATGAAGCGGCGCATCCCAGGTTAAGGAAATATGAACATGAACATACAAAAAAGTGGAGCGCAACCATCGACAGCGCCGATGCTTTTATTTTTGTAACGGCCGAATATGATTATAATTATCCTGCACCCTTACATAATGCTTTGGAATATCTTGCTTATGAATGGGAATACAAGGCGGCAGGTATTGTGAGCTATGGCGGTGTATCCGCAGGAACGCGCGCTGCCAATAGCTTAAAGGCCGACCTGGCTACCATGAAGATAGTGCCCTTGCCCGAGATGGTAAACTTCCCTTTCTTTACCAAAAATATTAATGAAGAGGGTGCGTTTATTGCGAACGAGATTTCGGTGAAGGCGGCGAATACAATGCTTAAAGAATTATTTCGCTGGACCAAAGGACTAAAAGCTATAAAAGAGGACAAATGAAAATAGAAATCTGGTCGGATATATGCTGCCCCTTTTGTTATATTGGCAAAAGAAAATTTGAGAAGGCGCTAAGTCAATTTGAACATCGGGATAAGGTGGAAGTGGAATGGTATAGCTTCGAACTCGATCAGGGTATGAAAACGGAGTCTGGTAAAAATATCTATGACTACCTGGCCGAACGTAAAGGCCGGAGCAGGGAATGGTCGGAAAAGATGCACGAACAGGTTACTGCCATTGCGAAAGAAGCAGGTTTGAATTATAATTTTGATGTCGCTGTTGTCTCCGGATCCTTCGATGCCCATAGGCTCATCCAATATGCCAAGACGAAAGGAAAAGGGGACGCTGCGGAAGAAAGTTTATTCAAAGCGTATTTCACCGATGGTATGGATATCAGTGATCTGGCCAGCTTAATCAAACTCGCCCCGGAGATAGGATTAGATGCAATGGAATTAAGCCTGATTTTAAAAAGTGAAATATTCACCGAGGAGGTGCGTGAAGATGAAAAAAGGGCGGCCAGGATTGGGGTTAACGGGGTTCCATTTTTTGTTCTCGACAATAAATATGCTATCTCCGGCGCCCAGGATCCTGAAACATTCCTTGAGGCCTTACGCAGCTCTTTTGCGGAGACGGTGTTAACTGAATAGATCATTAGCCGGATAGGCTTAAAATGAATCGAAAGAAATTTATAAACTGCCTCGGCTTAGGGGCAATAAGTATGACTACCTTATCTGAATTTAATAAGTTCACAAGTACGCTTGAAACGCAGGATGAATTAATGCCTGTGCTCTTTGTAGGACATGGCTCTCCCATGAATGCCATTGAAGATAATGAATTCAGCAGCCGTTGGAAGAAGCTGGGAGCAGAGATTCCAAAACCAAAAGCAGTGCTGATTGTATCGGCCCATTGGCTTACCAATGGAACATGCATCACGGCGATGGAACATCCCAAAACGATTCATGATTTCGGAGGATTCCCGAAGCAATTATTTGAAGTACAATATCCCGCACCCGGTGATCCTGCACTGGCAACAGAAACAGCAGGGATGATCAAGTCAACAACAGTTGGATTAGATCATGACTGGGGCCTGGATCATGGGGCCTGGATGATTGTATGTAATATGTATCCCGAAGCAAATATCCCGGTGATGCAATTGAGTATCGATTATACCAAGGATGCGAAATATCATTATGAGCTTGCAAAAGAGCTATATGCATTACGAAAAAAAGGCGTGCTTATTATCGGAAGCGGCAATATGGTGCATAACCTGGGTATGGTGGAATGGTCCATGATACAAGGTGGTGGCTTTGATTGGGCCCTCAGCCTTAACGAAAAACTTAAGACGTTAATCAGTAATGGCGATCATGAGAAGCTGATCAATTATCATAGCCTGGGAAAAGAAGCAGTATTGGCTATTCCTACACCGGAACATTACTTGCCGCTAATATATACCTTAGGTCTGCAAGGTAAAAATGAAAGTATTTCTTTCTTTAATGATAAAGCTATTGGTGGGTCGTTGACGATGACCTCAGTGAGGATAGCGCATAGCTAAATCGCTTATGAATGGATTGGTAAAATTATTATGTCACATTTCTATTATATTCATATCATATCTCCCGTTACAGGAATAATTATTTTGCAGACAAACTCCCTATTTTTATCTTTGGCCGATTTCAAATGGGGAATAAAAAGAAACATCAACGAAATGCCCGGGAGCTATCGAAAGAGAATAGCACGGCAAACACAGCTAAGGGTTCACCAAAAGATGGGATACGCAACAGGCATCTGGCCCTGGGCGCCGTTATTTTAGGGCTGTTTGCGTTTTTCCTTTATATCAATACTTTAAAAAATGATTTCGTTTTAGACGATACCTCGGCCATACAATATAATTCATTTGTACGAAACGGATACAAAGGCATACCTAAAATATTAACCACGGAGTACAGGGCAGGCTATTGGGCCGCCAAAGGCAACCTGTACAGGCCATTGCCGCTGGTGGTGTTTGCGGTGATCTGGAAATCGTTCCCTGAAAATCCCGCCCCTTTTCATTTGTTTAACTGTTTTATTTTTGGGTTGAGCGCTGTCCTGCTATTCCTTCTTTTAGCCAGGCTGCTTCAACAGTTCCCGCTACTGATCCCCTTTTTTATTACACTCTTATTTGTGGTGCATCCCATACATACGGAGGCTGTAGCCAATATTAAAAGCCTGGACGAATTATTATCACTTTTCTTTTGCCTCCTGGGATCGATGGCGATGATTCAATTCCTTGACACCCGAAATAAAATTTATCTGGCGCTGCTATCTATCTGCTATTTTTTAGCGCTCTGTTCAAAAGAAGGCGCCATAACTTTTGTGCTGATCTTCCCGCTGATGATGTATTTCTTCACTACCGCGAAAAAATCAGCGTATCTCTTCACCTGCACTGCTTTTGGGATTGCCGCAGTGGTATACTTATTATTACGTAACAATGTGTTGACGCATCAAACGGGGATGCAGTATCAATTGCAGGTTGTAGATAATTCGATCATCGCTGCAAAAGATTTCGCAGAAAAAACCGCCAGCTGCTTTGCAAACCTGGGACGGTACCTTCTCTTGTGTTTGTATCCACACCCATTGTCGGTAGACTATTCCTATAACCAGATTCCTGTGACGGGCTGGAGCAATCCCGCCGCCATCCTGTCTTTCCTGGTTTACGTAGCCATGGGAGTCATAGTGCTATTGCGTTGGAAACGCAAGGAAGCATGGGTATTTGGCATACTGTTCTTCCTGATCACCATCTCCTTATATTCCAATTTATTTTATACCATTGGGACGAATTTTGCAGAACGGCTTTTATATATTCCATCCCTTGGAATATGCATCACGTTTGTAATTCTTCTTAATCAATTGCTTCCTATGCCCGCCACAGCAAATCAAAATCGATTCAAGATTCATTCGCTGGCATTTTCAATACTTATGATTTTGAGCATTGCAGGAATGGCAAAAACATTCGATCGCAACAGCGAATGGAAAAATTTATTAAGCTTGTGTGAGACCGATCTGCAGGCCACACCCCGGAGCGCCCACCTGAATTTCTGGGCTGGGAAATCGATTGCTGATGATTTGCAGGATAATAAATTTGCAGAGAATGAGCGGAAAAAATATTCCGATCAGGCGATCAGTTTTTTTACGCATGCCCTCGATATTTATCCTGCTTACGGCGATGCATTTGCACACCGCGGGAAACAATATTATACTCAAAACATGGAAGAGCAGGCGCTCGCTGATTATAAAAAAGCGATAAGCTGCGGCGTGCCAATCTGGGGTGTATATGCCGACCTTGGCTCCATTTATTTTAAACACAACCAATTGGATAGCGCCCTTCTTGTTCTTCAAAAAGGGATCACCATCGACCGGAGTCAAACAGAGCTATACCGTTATATCGGTGTTATTTATCAGAGGCTCCTGAGGTATAATGATGCCATAAATTACCTAAACCAGGCGATAGCAATCGACCCCAGCCAAGCGCTGCTTTATAAAGACATGGCAACCAATTATCATCTGCAAGGGCAATATGATGAGGCACTGAATTATTACCTCGGGGGATTGAAAAGGTTGAAACCCCAGGAGAGCGGATTGAAAAAAGATATCTATGCCAACCTGGTAAAAGTTTATCGGGCCAAAGGAGATCTGGAGAACTCAAAAAAATATGAGTCACAATAATTAATCTGGCGGATATTACATTTTGATAATACCAATCTGTATTTATGTTCATTCGCAATAATTACAAATCTAGTTCCAGCCGCATTTGCCCGGAAGGCAGGAATTTTTTTTCATGGTCAAGAAGCCATTGTTTGCGGGATAAACCACCTGCATAGCCCACTAATTTTCCATTGGTGCCAATAAGCCGGTGGCAGGGGAGCACGATCATAAATTTGTTCAAGGCATTGGCATGCGCTACAGCGCGAATGGATTTTATATCACCTAATTGCATTGCAAGTTCTTTATAGCTTAAGGTAGAGGCAAATGGGATATTTCGTAATGCTTCCCATACCTTTTTCTGAAAATCCGTTCCAATGATTTCCAGTGGAAGTTCAAACGCATTTCTTTCGCCGGCAAAATATTGATTCAGCTGCAGAATACAATGATTTATAACAAGCGTAGGTTGTGCTGGATTATCTATTCCTTTACTTTCAACAAATATTAAAGACAGAATAAATTTATCATTCGCCTGTATTTCAAGAACACAAAGGGGAGAATCGTAATAATATTTTATTTCAGGCATGTCTAATTTTAACCGGTAGGAATAAAGTCCTTTTGAAATTAATTCAACAAACGTATCGATATTATTACAATTACAGCGGCGCATTAACCACAGGTTGACATTGAATTGAATATATAGGAGATTTCTTGCCAGAGTTGAGCCCACTGTGAAATCTTTGTCAAATCGGGTATCCCTATGTTTTCCGTAATTTTCAAAGGGTAACGATACCCTGATACAGTATTTTCCATTTTACCTTTCATTAGTCCTCAACATGCCGTAAATTTGCACGTTCTTTCCGGCAAGCTTAATATGATTCTTGCCATCGTTTCAAAAAAAATATAAAGTGGCCAAAAAAGCAGCAATAGCAAGCAGTCCGCAGCAAGCGGAATATATAGAAGATGGGGTTTTAGAAGTGATCGGAGCCCGCGAACATAACTTAAAAAATGTATCCGTTATCATCCCGCGCAATAAGCTGGTTGTGATTACAGGCCTGAGTGGCAGCGGTAAATCCTCCCTGGCTTTCGATACCATCTATGCCGAAGGCCAGCGCCGTTATATGGAAAGCTTCAATGCCTATGCAAGGCAGTTCATCGGCAATATGGAGCGCCCGGATGTAGATAAGATTGAAGGCTTAAGCCCCGTGATATCCATTGAGCAGAAGACCGTGAGCAAGAATCCACGCTCTACCGTTGGCACCATCACCGAGGTCTATGATTTTCTTCGGCTGCTTTATGCCCGTTGCTCGGATGCGTACAGCTATGTGAGCGGCAAAAAAATGGAAAGATTATCGGAGGAGCAGATTATCGAGGCCATTCAAAATGATTATACCGGAAAAAAGATAACGCTTCTGGCTCCCGTTATCAAAGGGCGTAAAGGCCATTACCGGGAATTATTTGAACAGATACGCAAACAAGGATATAGCAAAGTGCGGGTAGATGGTGAAGTGATCGACATCAGCGCCAAGATGCAGGTAGACCGTTATAAGATACACGATATTGAAATTGTAATCGACCGTATTGAGATTGGAGAGAGCATGCGTTTCCGGCTCACCGAATCATCGCGCAAGGCTCTGAAATCGGGCAATGGCACCTTTAGCGTGATGGATTCCCAAACTCATGAAGTTCGATTTTTCAGCAAGAATTTGATGGATGCAGAAAATGGGATCGCATACGACGAACCACAACCCAATACCTTTTCTTTTAATTCTCCGTATGGCAGCTGTCCTGTATGTGGCGGCCTGGGAGAGATGGCTGCCATCGATGAAAAACAGGTGATCCCAGATACAAAATTAAGCATCAACCGCGGAGGCATCGTGCCTTTAGGCGAGGTGCGTGAAAACTGGACTTTCCAGCAGCTCCGGGCCATCGCAAAGAAATATAAATTTTCACTTGCCGACCCCATTGCAAAAATCCCTAAACATGCCTTAGATATTATTCTTCATGGAAGCGAAGGGGAGACATTTGAAATAAATTATGAATACAATTCCGGTTATAAGCAATTATACAATACTGCTTTTGAAGGTGTTTTACCTCTGTTGAAAAAACAATTAACCGAAACCACCAGCGATAGCCTGGCCCAATGGGCAGAAGATTTCGCCACCATCGAGCCTTGCCCCGAATGCCATGGGGCCAGGTTGAAAAAGGAGAGCTTATTCTTTAAAATCGATGAAAGAAATATTGCTGAGGTGGCACAGCTGGAAATCTCCAGGCTCCAGGAATGGGTGGATACACTGGATGAGAAATTTGATGCCAGGCGTAAAATCATTGCAATTGAAATTTTAAAAGAAATAAAAACCCGTATCCGTTTTTTAACTGATGTGGGATTGCATTATATCACGCTCAATGCACCGGCTAAGACCCTTAGCGGAGGAGAGGCACAGCGTATACGGCTTGCAACACAGATCGGTTCGCAGCTGGTAGGCGTGATGTATATATTGGATGAACCAAGCATCGGCTTGCATCAGCGTGATAATGTACGGTTGATTAATTCACTTAAAGCATTACGCGACCTGGGAAACAGCGTATTGGTGGTTGAACACGATAAAGATATGATGGAGCATGCCGACCATATCATCGATATGGGACCTGGCGCAGGTGTTCACGGTGGCCATATCATTGCCAATCTTCCAGCCAGTGAATTTTTAGAAAGTGATACGCTGACTGCACAATTTATCAATGGGAAAAAACAAATCGTTATTCCTGAATACCGAAGAGAAGGAAATGGAAATTTTTTAACGATTAAAGGCTGCACCGGTAATAACTTAAAGAATGTGGATGTATCCTTTCCTTTAGGCACCTTCATAGCTGTCACTGGTGTTAGCGGAAGCGGTAAATCATCATTAATTAATGAAACACTCTATCCTATATTGAATGAATATTTTTACAATGCAAGGAAAAAACCTTTGCCTTATAAAAAGCTGGATGGGCTGAAGCATGTGGATAAGGTGATTGAGATCGACCAAAGCCCCATTGGGCGCACACCCCGGAGCAACCCTGCTACTTATGTAGGCGTGTTTACAGATGTACGGAATTTATTTGCTGAACTGCCTGAAGCCAAAATCCGTGGTTATAAGCCGGGGAGGTTTTCTTTTAATGTGAAAGGCGGACGCTGTGAAACCTGCGAAGGCGGTGGCTTACGAAAGATAGAGATGAATTTCCTGCCGGATGTATACGTGAAATGTGAGACCTGCTCAGGTAAACGTTATAACCGTGAAACGCTGGAAGTAAAGTACCGCGGCAAAACCATAAGCGATGTGCTGGATATGAGCATTGAGGAGGCCGTTCATTTCTTCGAGAATATGCCTCATATTCTCCGCAAGATACAAACCCTTCATGATGTAGGATTGGATTATATCACCCTTGGGCAACAAAGCACCACACTCAGCGGTGGTGAAGCGCAACGCGTGAAGCTCGCCACAGAACTAAGCAAGAAAGATACAGGGCAAACATTTTATATTTTAGATGAGCCCACTACCGGCCTTCATTTCGAAGACATCCGCGTATTGCTGGATGTATTGCAGAGATTGGTGAATAAAGGCAATACCGTTTTGGTGATCGAGCATAACCTGGATGTGGTAAAGGTTGCAGATTGGATCATCGACCTTGGCCCGGAGGGCGGCAAAGGCGGGGGACAAATTATATGCGAAGGCACCCCGGAACAGGTAGCGAAAAATAAAAAAAGCTTTACTGCAGAATTTTTGAGAAAGGAACTGGAGCGATGATAAATAATTTAGTGACAAATTATGGTCATTGTTTTTATAAAATTTGAAATTCGATGCCAAATCGTTTCTTACAATTTGTAATAATCTTTTTCCTTTGCTGGAGTGATCTGCTCTATGCACAAAAAATTATCAAAAAAACCGACCTGGAAATGGAGCAACTCAATGGTAAAGTTCAACTGATGATCTTTATTAAATATGAGACTGACCTGAAGAATGAAACCAAATGGGTTTTTACAGATTCCAATTACTATAATAACGCCGGTAACTTATTGCTTGAACTCGATTATAATGAAGACAGTACATTAAACTATAGGCAGGTTTATGAATACGATTCCAGCGGACAATATCTGGTACATTTTCGCTCGTTCGATTATCCGTATGTCCTTGTTGATGAAACATTTTCTGAATACGATTCCAATGATAATGAAATAAAATTTATCCAAAAATATTACGATGAGGAAGATACCAGCATAAGCATTTATCATTATAAATATAATTCCCTGAACCGGTTAGTGGAAGTTAAGGAGTCAAATATTTCTGAGGGTGAACAATCCAAGGAATTTACCTCAACAATTAATAGCTATACGAATAATAATAAACATAGGAGTTCACAATCGCTGGATGAAGAAGGGAATATAACGTATTCCATTGTAGAGGAGTATGATGCTTCAGGACGAATTCTAAAGAGCACCAACCTCAAAACGAAATATGGCACATATTATAAATATGATAGCAAGGGAAATAAATCTTCAGTAAAAATACTTGATGATTCGGGGCAGGTGAATTATACTACTCTTTTTTCGTACGATTTCCATTATAACCTTATAAAGCAACAGGAGTTCGACTCCCGTGGAAAATGCATTCGCAATTTCGCATATAAATATGAACTGTTTGATAAGAAAAACAATTGGTTAAAGATGTACTTTTTAATTGATGGAAAAGTTGTTGGATATGCCTTAAGAAAATTAAGTTATTATGAGAAATAGACATATTGTTTTTCAGAATACTTAAATTCTTCTATTGTTCCTTGCGTTCGCTGCAGTCTCTGACTCAGCGGGGCGATAGCAAATCTCCGATTTGCATGTATGGAAACTCCAAAAAAAAGCCGTTTGCTTAATAATCTTAAGAGTACCGGTATTCAGATTCTATTCATAATATGATAAGTCAACCTTATTCTAAATGAAGATTATAATCTGTACCCAATCTTAGACAAGCCCGAAATTCTTGTCGGAAATAATGAATAAGTTGAACTGAGCTGCATTTATTTTCTTCGTTAATTTGGCACGATGTTGAGAAGATCGGTATTATTCATTCTTTTATTTTTTTCCCTCCTTCCCGCCAAATCCCAAACCGGCTGGCAGGAATGGGAGAAAATATATACCGATGAAAATATGGTGGTGGAGCTCCAGGTTTATATTTCTGACAATAGCTGCGATGATGATGGACGACAATTTAAATACCGCAGCCGCATTACAGGGCAGTACCGTACTAAACCTCTTTTTGTGACCTGGAAAATGAGCTATTTCGATTGCAATGGCAATCTGTTTTATATTCAAAATGCCACTGAGATATGGACCAGGAGCGGTGGATACGTGAACGGCTTAATTCTTGAATCGTTGGATAACCGCTTTACCGCTACAGGTATTTTGCAAATGTTTTATGATATCGGTACCTCCAAATCAGCAAAGACTAACTCGGGCTACCTGCCCAAATCGTACTCCGTGAAACCTGATAAGATTGAGTTTTCCATCAAAGAAAATTATACCGAATTGAGCGTGAAGGGCGGCTATCTGGGCCCGGAGGCCGAATGGCACTGGTACCAGAATAAATGCAAGGGAAAAGCTTTAGGCAAAGGGAAAACGCTACGGGTGAGTCCGCAAGAAGCGACCACCTATTTTGTGCGTGGTGAAGGAGAAGATTGGAAATCGGAGTGTCGCCAAATAATGATCCTAGGAGTCCCCAATGGCACAGGCATCAGCCTGAGCACAAATACTGCCAGTGAAAAAGGCGATATAAAAAGCATCGCCCCCACGAGTATCATGGGTCAGAAAACAGTATGTGCCGGCGACAGCACATTGCTCATTGTTGCCGGTGGAGCACTGGGGTTAAATGCTTCCTGGGCTTGGTATTCAAGCCATAGCTTGAAAAAAATCGGCAATGGCGATTCCATCTACATAAATCCTCAAGCCTATACAAAATACAGTGTAAGGGCGGAAGGCAATGGGGATACCAGCGCAAGCGCCAGCCTGGAAATAAATGTTCTTCAGAAATCATCAGAGCTTTTTAAGATTATATATTCAGGTAAACCCGCTGTATGTGAAGGAGAAAAAATTGAGCTCGAAGTGGATAATTTTCTTATTGATGATGATGGGGTTTGGAATTGGTATGCCGACTCCTGCACAAGCAATATCGCAGCCTCAGGCGCCTTTGTAGAATTCTATCCCATGAAGACCACAACATTTTATCTTCGTCGCGATGGAACATGCAATAGTTTTAATTGCGCTTCCTATGTTGTCAGGGTGAATCAAAAATCCAATATTCAAACAGCAAAGATCATAGCACCGGATACTGTGTATGAAGGTGAAAAAATCAGCTTATCCGTGGCCGGTGGTATTTTAGGAAAAGAGGCCAGATGGAACTGGTATAAAGATTCATGCATCACTGATAAGCTAATAGGTACAGGCAATTCGGTGATGGTAGAGGCCAGGAGGCCTACCCGTTATTTTGTAAAAGCCATTGGCTTATGCAATGAAACACCATGTATAGAATTAGAGATTATACCCATTAAAACACGTACCAGGTTAAAAAAGTCTTAATAAATACAGGACGGTTTAATTCAGGAATGAATAGCTTTGTTGTTTGAAACCTGTCCCAAACTAGTTATGTGCGAATTGCTGGAAATATTATAATCCACAATAATTTTTTTTATATGAGCCGATTTTTTTCTAAACCTTTATTTTGGATTTTTACCATCCTTGCTATTTTTATAATTGCCTTTTTTTATTTCAGTGTTAAAGCAGATTATGCCGATGATATTCCAATAGAAAGAGACTTGCCTTCACAGGTGAATTTCAATTTACGTTCGCAGCTAAAAAGTGCAGACTTCAATAATATAAAATCCTCCTTCCCGTATAAAATCTACCTGGACTCTACGAATCTAAACGATATCCTTTCGCTCAGTCTCGATCTGGCGCTAATGGATTCTTTAAGTCCTCATAATGAAATGTTAAACCAGGAAACACTTTCCATTGCATTAACGGAGAAGCTGGAAGAGCGCATCAAACAAGGCTTTGAGCAATATAATCCTGATTCGCTGATACGTATGATTCAATGGGCCGAAAAATTTAATGCTTATGCCGGGATCGATCCGGCCCATACCACTTTATTCCAGGTTATTTACAACCACTGGTTTAATTTTGCTTCAAATACCTTAAGAACCTATTATGAAACGGACAATTCTTTAATGTATAATTATAAGTTTCATTATATCTACGACAGGATCAAAGAAAAACAATTTATCACCCCTATTAAAGCCACTAATTTTGAGAAGGTGATCAATAATATGCTCAGGAATAAATGGTCTTACCTGTTTAACAAATTCTGGAATGCTACCGGTAATTTATATAAATCAGTGGTGTTCTTCCTTGTATTGATTATTATTTTCCCGTATATTTATATTTTAAAACAATATCGATAACAAATTGTGAGAATCCAGGCGCTATTTCTATTCAACTTATTCCTGACGACTTCCTACTTAGCTCCGGAAATAAAAAGAACTAGTGAATATGATCCGGCCTTTATAGAAATTTCATCGGTAAAATATAAGGACGAGCAGTTCAATGTAATTTATATGAAGCGCGATGGAAACAGGGTGAAAGCCAAATATTTTGCCGCTGCCGATTATAATGGAAATAATGTATTTCAACGTTATCAGAAATGGTCACCAGGCAAGAATCTCATTTTGGTTTCGAGCGGCACTTATATGGATTATGATGGAGTACCCGTAGGCCTTACCATCGATAATGGGGTGGTAGTAAATAAAAGCCTCACAAAAGATTTTGACGCTCTTGTTATTGTAAATTCCAGCGGCGGCATCACCGTTTCCAACCTGAAGGATGGCGACTTGAAGCTTAAAGGCGAAGGGCTTGACTCCACAAAAAAATATGACCTTAGAAAATCAGCATGGGACCTTCAGGCATTTATTAAATGGGCTACCTTAAAGGAAGCTACAGTGTTTCAATCCCATCTTCTGGTTTATAATAATAAGCTCGATATTGCATTTCTCAACCCATCTCCTGCGGTGGCGCCACGAAGGTTCCTGGCCATTGGTAAAGATGAGAATGGAAAGAGCGTTCATGCCATTATACAATCATCAGCCTATGCCACATTATACGATGGCTCAAAGAAGGCGCTCGACTTCCTGAATCATTTCAAGGAGATGGAAGTTAGCTTTATGATTAACCTGGATACCGGCGATCAGGATGTATTTATGCTTTACGATAGAGACGGAACCTATAACAAAACCATCAGAGGGGAGAAGGAGCTTAAGGCGGCAATCAACCTATTGGCTTATTATTTTCAATAATCTTATTTCCATGCGCCGTAAAAAATTATTATTCCTCTTAATATATTTGGCGCATTGTCCCGTCCTCTTTAGCCAAACATTGATAGCGTATTACCCTTTCGATAATAATACCGCCGACTTCAGCGGAAATAATAATGACGGCAGGTTTGCAGGCGGTGTGAAAGCCTGCCCCGACCGGTTCGGTAATGCCTGTGGCGCTTTGCATTTTAATGGCCGTGATGGTTATATCATGGTTCCTTCCTCCGCCACTTTAAAAGCACCCGTAAAAGGCATTACGGTAAGCTGTTGGTTCAAGCTCGACAGCCCGGCACTGAAAGATCGAAAATGGCTTACGCTGATTTGTAAAGGGAAAGATTTTGAAGAGAGCTATACCAACCCGCAGTACCGCGTGCAGGTGTATCAATCACCGATACAAAGCACCGTTTCAATCAATACTGATTTCACTGAATACGATTCTAATTTTGTGAGGAACAATTTTAATTATGGATGGAATTTTTTTGTGCTCCGGTATGATGGAAATAAAGTGATGACCTTTTTAAATAATGCTTTGATCTGGGAATTTCCGTATAAAAAAACTTTTTCTGTCAATGATGATCCATTATTTATTGCAAGAGATATACCCGGTAATATGGAATATTTTGCCGGCGCCCTCGATGAATTAAGAATCTATGATGGGGCCTTAGGTAATCAAGACTTATCCCTGCTGTATAACGTGAGTCCCGCTGCGCCATCGGCTGATGAGACAGAGATACACTGTCCTATGGATATCCATATGTTTAATGATCCTGGGAAATGCTTTGCCAAAGTAAATTTTAATAAGGCTGCAGTAGATATTGATTGTGGCAATGCTACAGTAAAACAAACCGGCGGATTAAACCCAGGCTCTAATTTCCCTGTCGGTGAATCTATATTGAGATTTGAAACCCGGAGCAATACGGGTGTTATAAAGAGCTGCATTACAAAAGTAACCGTCATCGATAATGAACCTCCGGCTTTCATTTGTAAAGAGGATACTTTTATTATGAGAACAGATTCCACTAGGAAGGGCGTGATCTACAATTATCGATTGCCCAGAGCTTTTGATAATTGTTCGCGATCCACCGTTAGCCTGGTAGAAGGATTACCGTCGGGGGCTTTATTTCCTGAGGGCCAGACGGTATTAAAATTTATTGCCGTTGACGAAGCCAATAATAAATCAGAATGTTCCTATGCCGTTTATATTGCTGATAAAAACACAAAAGTAATTTTCGATTCCCTGGGATGTCCATTGGATATAATACAAACGAATGACAAGGGCAAATGCGGCGCCATGATCAATTTCAAAATACCCGAGACACAAAATCGTGCAACTAAAGCAGCGATGGAAAAAGAGAACGGAAAATTTTACCCGGTTGGCACAACCGTCAAAATCCTGCAAAGACCTACTGATTATGGCCTGCGCTTAGAATGTAATTTCAGCATCACGGTGACAGATAATGAAAACCCGGTGTTTCATTGTCCCAACGATACGATCATCTATTGTAAGCAAAATGAAACATCCACCATCTTCAATTATACCACGCCGGAAGCATCAGACAATTGCGGGGTTGAAGCGGTATCGCTGGTGAATGGACCGGAGAGCGGGGCCAGGTTTGCCGCAGGGAATACCACCGTAATTCATAAAGCGGTGGATTACTATGGAAATACCTCCCAATGTGCTTTTAATGTTACCGTGCTGGATACCAATATTGATAAGGCAGCGACAAAAAATTCACCAGAATTAAAGACCACCACAAAAACATATTTACCTGATAAAGTAAAATATGATTACGATTTAAAATTCAACCAGTGCATCCTCACGCTTTACCTCTATGATGACGGAGAGGAAGACAATGATACTGTATCGGTATTCTTTAATGGGGTAGAGATTGTAAAAAGAGAGATGATCAAGCTCAAGGCACATGGAACAATCATACGTACAGTAGTGCTTTTAGCAGGAGAAAAAAATGATTTTATTGTTAAGGCCTGGAACAATGGAAAGATAAGCCCCAATACGATCAAGATCGAATTTTACGAAGGAAATCATTCCAAATTCAGCAGGAAGAAACCAAAAAAAGTTAGGGTATTACATTCCAAACCCGGTGTAGCGGGAGCGATCTATATTCGTTGCAGTGGCAAATGAAATTATGAAAAAGTATAAAATCAGAATTATTACCGGGGCTTTTTCCATTGCGATTATTTCGTTCATGGCATTTAAAAGGGACGCCCCTATGCCAGCTGCAACTAGCGCATCCCAGCCCGGTGCCGTCCCTGTAATATCAGCTTCGGTGGCGGCGCCCCGCCCGGATTCTTTTCAACTCTTGCTTAATGAATATTCGAAATTAAAAACCATTGATTTGAATGAGCTAAAGACGAAGGAGCTCATCAGAAGAATAAGAAATTTCAGTTCAAGAATTAATGGCAGCCGGTCGCTCGTGTTTAAGAATACCAAGTATTTCATTTTCGTTGCCAACCTCGACAGCGATGAGATTCGCATGCATCTTTACAATGCGGACAATAAAAATTTGCGCAGCCTGGGTGCTGTAAAAAAATCCTTGCAATCGAAAAACAGGATACCATTAATGATTACCAATGCCGGTATGTATACCAGGGAGGAGCGGCCTGTAGGCTACTATAAGGAGGAAGGGTCGAAAACATTTTTTCCATTGGATACTTTTAAAAATATTCCCAATGCAAATTTTTATTTAATGCCCAATGGGGTATTTTATATCAACAGCCTTAAGCTTCCCTGTATAAAAACGACGGAGGAGTTTATGCAATTAAGTACCGAAGAAAAAGATAAAATAAAAATCGGCACACAATCGGGGCCCATGCTGGTGATTCATGGAAATATTCATCCTGCATTTATGCCTTTATCAAAAAATACCAAATTAAGATCAGGGCTCGGATTGATACATGGAAATAATAAAAAGGTGGTGTTTGCTATTACCGAAGGTGAATCTAACTTTTATAATTTTGCTCTGATTTTCCGTGATATATTTAATTCCGATAACGCTTTATTTCTTGATGGAACGATCTCGGAAATGTATCTTCATGATTTGAATCCACATGAAACGGGAGGTAGCTTCGGCCCTATGATCTCGGTGTCGAGGTAAGTGAATAAATAGATCTGGTGAATTTAATCTTTCCTAATTTGCATGAAACTTTCCATAGTAAACAAAAGGGGCCCAATAATAAGGTGCCTTGTATTTCTCTCCGTAAGCCCCGGAAATGAACTGCCGTTTCATCGTGCTCAAAGCCTTCAAATAATTATTGTCAACCCCCGATAAGCCATAAATGCCAGTCATAAACTGGGAAGTAGATTCATCAGCCACCTGCCATAATGAAACGGCCAGGCTATTGGCGCCCGCAATCATAAAAGATTGGGTGAGTCCCACTACCCCATCGCCCTTATAAATTTTCCCCAGGCCTGTCTCGCAAGCAGAGAGCGCCACAAAATCGGCGTTTAGCTTTAAGTGGCTGATCTCATCTGCGCGCAGGTAATTATCCTCTGCGCCTTCACTTTTATTTTGAGATAAAACGAGCGCCGACAATTCAGGCATCTCCGGAACTACCATGCCATGCGTTGCAAAATGGATGACCTTATATTTTTTCAATTGGTTATTTTCTGATAGCGCCTTGATCGTTCGTTCATTCACGGCAGTATCTTCATATTTATCACAAGAAGGAATTATTTTTTTCAGTTTCTCCACTTCCACTTTCGTTCCGGGTAAATTGGCCCAGGTGCCATAACCCAGCTTATTATAGGAATCGGATAAGGCGCCACGGCTGGCCACGGCTTTTGCCGCAGCGTTCACGATAGCATCCCTGGCTTCTTTGGTTTGCGCCCTGGCTATTGGCGTAGTGGTATTATAAACCGCGCCACCAAAGGCGATCATGGGCTTCCTGTCTTTCGGATACACGCGCCTGGCAATGGTTTGTTCAATGCTCAGTGATTGTACATAACCAATATTAACTGTCTCCGCCAGGTAATGGTTGCTGCTATCCAGCAAGGATTCAAAAGGAAGAAAATTAATGGCGCCATCGGGGACGATGATCAGGGTATTATAACGGGGCAGCTGCTTTTTAATATCACCAAAAAAATAACTGAAGAGTAAGCGGGAAACTTTTTCACGCTGCTCCGGTGAAGCCACACTGCCCGACGAATCCAGGAGCATGCTGCCACGTGCAGCAACTTTCGGTATAAGTAATAGACTGCGGTAATATTTCAGGATCTCTTCCAGGCTAGGAATAACACCGGGCATGGAAGCGGTGAGGCGGCTGAAATTATGAAGCAGGGAATCCACCGGAAATGAGATCGGGGTGATCGACTTTTTATCGATGAGCAAGCCCAGACCTTCATTCTTAAACATGCTATTAAAAAAATAAACCGCAGTAGAGTCATCCAGATTTTTCTGCACTTCTGACAAGCTCACGGGCTTGAACTCAAGGTTGCCAGAAAGCTGTTCGCCGAGCAGTTTCCCTTTACTTAATTCAAGCGTTTCAAAGGCATCTTCATAATGTTTTTGGTACGTTTGTACAAGAGCCAGCACCTGATAATTAAAGATAACCTGCGAGAGGTATTCCCTGCGCACGGCGCCGGTGGCGGTTTTGCGTATCTCTTCCAGCAAGGAAATAGTTTTCCTGAAATTGAGCTCGCTGTTCACATAATCCTCTTTAACAAGATAGGCAGTAGCCAGGTTCGAATAATGACTGGCCAGACGGTCTCTGCGTTTCACCCGGGTATCCAGTTCAATGGCCCGCTGAATATAGAATATCGCACTATCATATTCATTCATTTTCAAAAGGGCCGTTCCTATATTATCATAGTTGAGACCAAGCTCATCAATTTTATTCAATGCCAAATTCATCTCCAATGACTTTCGCATATAATACATGGCGCTGTCGTCCCGCGCTGTTTCCGAATACATCAACGCCAGGTTATTGTATCCGAGGGCAGCGATATCGAGCGCACCTAATTTTTCACTTATCGTTATTGATTCACGCAGCACCCGGGCCGCCTCCGTATAATTGCCGGAATTGCGATAACATTGGGATAGGTTATTATAGATCATTCCGATCCTATCGGTTAAATTATTATCCATCGCTTCCTTCATCCCCTTATTACAATAATCAATGGCCGTGGGAAAATTGCCCCACATGATATGCAGGTAGGCCAGGTTTGAATAAATGGTAGCCAAGTTGGGATGGTTGTTACCATTAAGTTTCAGGGCTTTCAGAAAATACTGTTCAGCAATATCAAACTCGGCAGTGCTCTGGTAAATATTTCCAAGATTATTATTGAACAAAGTCATATTGGCTGTGTCTTTCAGCATTATTGCACCGTCCAGCGCCTCCTGGTAGCAGCTGCGGGCCTTATTGAAGTCGCCCGTTTTAAGGTAAAACATACCAACGTTATTAAGGCAAATGGTCTTCGTAGTCAAATCTGTTTTGCTGCATACTTTTAATGCCTGCTTCGTATAGTATTCTGCGGTATCAAACTGAGAATAATAAAGATAAACTAATCCAATGGTTGAATAAACCACTGCAACAGTAGAATCAAATTTTCCTTTTTGATAATATTTTTCCGCGGTACGGTACGCCCATAAAGCCGAATCATACTGCACACTGTAATAATATATATACCCTTTATTCGCCCAGGCTTTAGCGTATCCAATATTTTCATGTATTGCATCCGCAATCTCGAATTGCAGATCAAGACATAATTTCCCACCTGCATAATTGCCCAATTGATACACTTTAATACCCAGGACACTAAAATAATTAAATGCATAATAAAGCCTTGAAGTCCGGGGGAAAGCCAGTGCTTTTTCTGTATAAAACATCTGCTCCACCGAATTGATCACATTAGCGCCGTCTTTGATTTCCGAATAATAAAAGATCTGCAAATAGTATTGATTCGCCGGAATATAAGAAGCGTACCAGGCATCATAATCATGCCTGATCCGCTTCCCCTCATTTGCCAGTATTGGTTTGGTGGAATCGTTGAAAATATCATAATAACGGTAGAACTCATTGATGTCACTCGAGTCGGTTAGTAAATTCAAGGCCATCGTATTCCATTTCAGCATGGAATCCTTTTGATTATTATAGCCGAAATAAATACCGCCTGCCATCCAGCTGAAATAATCCAGGCTGTCTAATGCTAATGATCGCCTGATCGCATCAATCCCTTTTGATGAATCAGCATAAATAAAATAATTGAAACCGTACCGGGCCCATGCTTTTGCAAACTTGGGATGCAGCTTTGTTTCAGCTTCCAGGTCGGCCAGGCCTTTATCCGCTTCTTCGGTTTGGAAATAACATTCAGCACGGTTGTAATACGAGAGTTCGAAACCGCCGGCATTAATTACTTTGGAATACCAAACGATAGCGTCTTTATACTTACCTTCATTTTGCAATTCCATGGCTTTCCCATACCATTGTTCCTGCAACTTTCTATCCTGGGCAATGGCATAGCCGAGTTGCGAAAGAAGGAAAATAAACAAGTAAAAAATACGGGCCATCAGCAATGAGTTGGTTGAACGAAGGCAAGTTAATTAAGATTTTATTAATTAGGATGATTTGTATGGTATGCTATGAATTTGAATTTAAGAAAGGTGGTCTCGAAGAATGCATCATTCCTTCCAACAACTATTTCAACAACTCATCCAACCTTGATTTTATTTGCTTCCCGAATAAGGCGCTGTATCCTTCAATCGTTTGCTCCGGCTTCGATTTTTTAAAGATCATCAAGGTAGGATATTCGGAAACGTAAAATTTTTTTATTACCGCTGAAGATACCATGAGTAAAGGATATTTCACACCCAGGGCTTCCTTAAAAGAATTGATCTTATCCATTTCATCATAGGGTGTTAGTCCATATATTTTTACTTTTTTTGAATTATACTCCTTATAAATCGCGTTGATCTCCGGCATTGATTTGCGGCAGGAGCCACAGGCCGAATACCAAAAATCAATAATCACAATATCGGCGCTTAAAAGCAAGCTGTCGATATTCTCCAGGCGATCTGCCATTTTACCAGGCCCGGGTTCCGGTGCGCTTGTCATGGCAGTTCGGTGAACGGCTATTGAATTATAGGCATAAGAAGGCAGCACAAATACAAAAAAAAGGAATATTATTTTCATGATAACATTAGTTTACTGGCAGTCGATCAGGGTTTCCTCGATGATATCACAGGCATAATCAATCTCTTTCCTGGTGATGATCAGCGGCGGTGCAAAGCGGATCGTATGGTCATGGGTTTGTTTGGCAAGCAGGCCATTCTCCATAAGTCGAAGGCAAATTTCATACCCGCTATGCTTTGATTTTTCAGGATCGATCTCCAGGGCATTGAATAACCCTTTACCGCGAATCTCTTTAATAAAAGGCAAATCAATTTTCTTTAAACGCGAGCGGAAGACGCTTCCCATGCTCAACGAATTCTCGATCATATTCTCTTCCTTCAAAACTTTGAGGGCTGTCATGGCTACCGCACAAGCCAATGGGTTGCCTCCATAGGTGCTCCCATGCTCACCGGGTTTAATGGTGAGCATGATCTCATCATTGGCCAGCACGGCACTCACGGGCAAAACGCCACCGCTTAATGCTTTGCCTAAGATCAGGATATCGGGCCTAACATTTTCAAAATCGCAGGCCAGCAATTTTCCGGTGCGGCCCAATCCGGTTTGGATCTCATCCGCGATCATGAGCACATTCTTGTCGGTACATATTTTACGTATCCCTTCGAGGTATCCCTTATCAGGAACAATAACACCTGCTTCGCCCTGAATGGGTTCAAACATAAAACCGCATACATTCGGATCTTTGCATGCATTGAATAAAGCCGTGAGGTCGTTATAGGGTATTACTTCAAAGCCGGGCATGAACGGACCAAAACCTTTATAGCTTGAGGGGTCGGTGCTGCTGGAAACAGCAGCCAAGGTGCGTCCCCAGAAATTGCCCTGCACAAAAATCACTTTGGCTTTATTTTCAGGTATGCCTTTCACCTTATAACCCCAGCGCCTGGCCAGCTTTATCGCAGTCTCCCCCCCTTCCACGCCAGTATTCATTGGGAGTACTTTATCGAAGCCGAAATATTTACAGATGAACAATTCATATTCGCCCAACAAATTATTATGGAAGGCGCGTGAGGTGAGCGTTAAAATCTCAGCCTGCCGGGTCAGGGCTTCGATAATCCGGGGATGACAATGACCCTGGTTCATGGCGCTGTAAGCAGCTAAGAAATCGTAATATTTTTTACCCTCGATATCCCAAACATTCACTCCCTTTCCACGTTGAAGCACTACCGGAAGCGGGTGGTAATTATGGGCACCGTAACGCTCCTCTAAGTCAATGGCACGAAGGGTTTCAGATAAAGTATTAACTAGCATAACGGCGCAAAGATAAGAATTAAGAACCGACGGGGAATTTATTTATTGTTATCTCATTTATATTTATAGATTTGCCAAATGTACAAGCATCTGATAAATCTACTTATTTCTCTTTTTCTCATCACTTTTCAGGGTCAGCTTATCGCTCAGAAGCCGGCGTTTGAGACAGCAAAGCATATCCCACCCACGGAAGCCAAATACAAAAAAAACTATTACAGCGACCTGATAGCCTCAACTGAGGAGGAATTTCTGGTAGCCGACCGCACCAAAAAAGGCCAGGTATATACAGTTTATAATAGCAGCACCTTAAAGAAGAAAGAAACTTTCACATTGG
>JBBRJE010000001.1:0-30643 GCA_038219845.1 Bacteroidia bacterium | reverse complement strand
ATCTGGGGTGGAATCTTTATCCATGCAAAAATACCCTTTACGCAAAAACTGGAAGCGGTCAGATCCAGTTGCAGCCATAAGCGCTGGCTCGGCATATGCATTGGGAATGATATTCAGACTTTCTTCATTAACAAACTGACGGAAGTCAGCCTCTTCTGCGGCAGGATTTTCTACTTTAAATAAGCGTTCATATTCCCGAAGCTCTACTTTTATGGCATGCCTGATGCTCACCCAGTGCAAGGTACCCTGCACTTTCAATCCCGATGTGTCGTTCCCGCTTCTGCTTTCAGGTATATATGTACAATGGATCTCCGTCAATGCTCCGTTTTCATCTTTGACAATATCGTTACAGGTAACGATAAAAGCGCTTTTTAACCTTACACGCTGGCCAATAGTCATCCGGAAAAATTTTTTCGGAGCATGCTCCATAAAATCTTCCTGCTCGATATATAATTCTCTGCTGAAAGGAATAGCCCGTGATCCGGAGCTTTCATCCTCTGGATTATTTTCTCCTTCCAAAATTAGTTCTTCCTCATTGAAATTCGTTATCACCACTTTAACAGGCTGGAATACCACCATACGGCGGAAAGAGGTTTTATTCAATTCTTCCCGTACGCAGAATTCCAATAATGAAATCTGATTTAATTTATCTCTTTTAGCTATCCCCGCCCTTTCACAAAATTCACATATGGCGGCTGCAGTATAACCCCGGCGGCGCATCCCTGAGATGGTGGGCATCCGTGGATCATCCCAGCCGGATACAAATTTCTCATTCACCAGCTGGAGCAGCTTCCTTTTGCTCATCACCGTATAATTAATATTCAGCCGCGCAAATTCATATTGATGAGAAGGGTACAATTGCAGCCTTTCAATACACCAGTCATATAATGCCCTATGGGGAATAAATTCTAAAGTGCAGATAGAATGGGTGATTTGCTCTAAGGCGTCGCTTTGTCCATGGGCGAAATCATACATTGGGTATATGCACCATTTATCACCTGTACGGTGATGGTGGGCAAACTTAATACGGTATAGAATGGGATCACGTAAAAGCATATTCGGCGATGACATATCTATCTTTGCCCGCAATGTCCTGGAGCCTTCAGGAAATTGTCCGGCTTTCATGCCAGCAAATAATTCCAGGTTCTCTTCAATGCTTCGGTCTCTGTAAACACTATTCACACCGGGTGCTGTGGGCGTTCCCTTTTGTGCTGCAATTTCATCGGGCTTAAGATCATCCACATAGGCATCTCCCTGCTTTATGAGCTGTTGCGCCAGTGAATATAATTTATCAAAATAATCACTCGCATAAAATTCGTTGGCCCAGGTAAAACCCAGCCATTTAATATCTTCCTTGATGCTTTCAACATACTCTGTTTCTTCGGTGGAAGGGTTCGTATCATCAAAACGAAGATTTGTTTGACCGCCATATTTTTTGGCAAGTCCGAAATTTAGCCAGATTGAAGCCGCATGCCCGATATGCAGGTAACCATTCGGCTCCGGTGGAAAACGGGTTAATATTGATTTATATTTTCCGGCATTCAAATCATGCTCAACAATTTCCTCAATAAAATTCAAGGACCGCTCTTCTTTAATATGTTCCAAGGGATTAGTATTTAGTAATTAGAATTTTGTTATTTATAATGAAATAATTTAAGGTTTCACGAAGCGTTTTCTTCAGGGGATTTGATGGTAACAGTTGTTCAATCGTTCAACCACCGTAGCTTTGCCGAGCACCTGTATAAGCTCAGGAATCGATGGGCCCGAAAGTTCAGATACCAGGCTCACCCGGATGAATTTCATCAGCTCACCCGGTTTAATATTATTTGTTGCCGCAAAATTTTTGAATTCATTTTCAATTTCAAGAGACGTGAATGTAGTTATATTATTTACCGTATGTACCAGCGCAGAAATGTTCAGAATTTCTTTGATTGATTTTATTTTGGATGTATTAATTTCAGCATAGGTTTTGGGGTTTTCAAACAGGTAGGCGTAGTGATTAGCCATATCACTAACAAATACCATGCGTTCTTTTATTAATCCACAAGCTGCGATCAGGAACGCGTCCTTCTTTGGGCCAAATCTCTCTTCGATCTGCGGCTTCACCATGGCAGCCAGTACGGGGGTATCGAGCTGCTTAATATATTCGGAATTGAACCATTTGGCTTTTTCAAAATCAAATTTGGCTCCACCATGACTGATGCGGTCAATCGTAAATGCCTCTACCAATTCATCCAATGAAAAAATCTCCTTGGTTCCTCCCGGGTTCCAGCCTAAGAAAGCGAGGAAATTTATTACAGCTTCCGGGAGATATCCTTCCTGCTTATACCCCTTGCTCATATCTCCGGTAAGTGGATCGGTCCATTGCAGCGGAAAAACGGGGAAGCCCAGCCTGTCGCCATCTCGTTTACTCAGCTTGCCGTTGCCGTCGGGTTTTAAAAGTAAAGGGAGATGGGCGAATTTCGGCATCATACTTTCCCATCCCAAACAACGGTAGAGCAATACATGCAGGGGCGCGCTGGGCAGCCATTCCTCACCCCGTATTACATGGGAAATTTTCATCAGAAAATCGTCACAAACATTGGCCAGATGATAGGTAGGCATGCCATCACTTTTTAGCAGCACCTTATCATCCATTTCCTTAGTATTCACCGTAATATTGCCTCTTATCTCATCGTAAAAAGTGATCTCTGCCGCTTCAGGAACTTTAATACGTATTACATAAGGTACATTATTACGTTGCATTGTTTCAAGTTCCTCTACAGCTAAGGAAAGAGAATTCTTCAAAGCAAGCCTGTTCGATGCATCGTATTTGGCATTGGAATTCGCCACTTTCAGTTGTTCCAGCTCCTCTTCCGAATCAAAAGCATAGTAGGCATGGCCGTTTGCTATCAATTGCTCCGCATACTGCCTATAGCTGCCCTTTCTATCCGATTGGCGATACGGGGCAAACTCACCATCTCCAAAGCCTGCGCCTTCATTAGGTTCTATGCCTACCCATTTAAGTGAATCAATAATGTATTGCTCTGCACCCTTCACCAGCCTGTTCTGGTCAGTATCTTCAATACGCAATATAAAATCACCATGATATTTTTTAGCAAACAAGTAATTATATAAAGCCGTACGTACTCCTCCGATATGCAGCGGACCCGTAGGACTTGGGGCAAAACGCACCCTTACTCTTCTCAATTCATCCATATATTGCGCGAATTTAATACAAATAAAGGAACAGTAATGCACCGCTACAATCCCATATTTATTACTACTTCTCTAAACTTTTATACCGTTGATATATACGCTGTCAATCATATCTTCACCAAACATATAAGGAATCACAGCCAATGAACTGATTGTTTTGGTAAGGATAAGATTGGCCCTTTTGTTTTTAGATATAGAGCCTGCTTCATCCTGCAATTCCAATGCAAACGAAGCATTTACTGTGCAAGCATTGATGGCTTCTTCCGGCAGCAGCTTCATTTTTATGCATGCCAGTGAAATCATGTAGCTCATTCGGCCGTTGGGTGAAGAGCCTGGGTTAAAGTCGGAGGCGATACATAATGCTGCGCCAGCATCAATTAGTTTACGAGCAGGGGCGTAAGGGAGGCCCAGGAAGAAGGATGTACCCGGCAATACCGTTGCGATGGTAGATGCATTAGATAATAAATTAATCTCCTCAGCGCCTATTTCTTCCAGGTGATCTACGCTAATGGCATGATGACTGATGGCCACCTGCACACCGCCCGTAATGCCCAATTCATTCCCGTGAATTTTGGGCTTTAATCCATACCGGGCGCCGGCTTCCAGGATACGGCTGCTTTCATCTGTAGTAAAAAATCCTTTATCACAAAAAACATCGATAAAATCAGCTAGCTTTTCCTCAGTAATTGCAGGGAGCATCTGATCTATTATAAGCTTAATATAGCCTTCATGATTTTGTTTGAACTCCAGCGGATATGCATGTGCACCAAGGAAGGTAGCCTTGACAGGGATGGGGAGATTTGTTTTAAGACGCGCGATCACCTGAAGCATTTTCAATTCATCCTCAAGAGTTAAGCCATAGCCACTTTTGATTTCCATTGCTCCTGTACCCTGCCTTATCTGGTTCATGGCGCGCGCAAAAGCATTTTGATACAATTGGTCCTCGCTACATTGCTGCAGCATCCTGGCCGAATTTAATATGCCTCCTCCCCGTTGGGCGATTTCTTCATAGCTTAATCCATTGATCCGGTCAACGAATTCTCCTTCCCGCGTAGCTGCAAAAACAATATGGGTATGGCTGTCCACGAATGCCGGCAGCATTGATTTGCCTGTGCAATCAGTTACCTTGTCGGCTTCAAAATTCTTATAATCCTCCCCACTGCCAAAATCAATGATTATGCCGTCGGCACAATATAGCCACGCATCTTTAATTTCGGGGAGTTCCCTCATGGACATCTTACGGAGTGGCTTGGTGGGTGCATCTGTACGGGCATACAAGACGGCTATATTGATGAAAAGATGGCGCATAGATGTGTTTTGCAAAGCACGCAATTTATTTAATATAAAAGGTTTACGGTCGAAGCTTTGGAATTATATAATGAAAGGCGGTTGTTCTTAGCAATATCTTAATTATTCACCTTATAAGAATTAATTTATAAAAGTGGCATAATCTTTGTTTTTGGCTTTTAAAGTAAATAGTTTACCTTTGCATTTAATAACCAAATCCATTTTCAAATATGAAATTCTTTAAACCCTTATCTATCCTGGCTGTTACTTTTATATCAGCCTTTGTATTCACCATTTCATCATGCGGTCCAAAATGTTCTGATCCATCGATTGTTTTTAATCCTTCATCAACAACCGGCACAGCCGCCCCAGGTGAAAAATTCAAATTTGATATCATTGTCACAGGCACTGATGTTAATATTAAATCCATCACCGTTTCCAAATCATCCAATGGTGTCACCAATTCCAGCTTCATTTCTGTTACCAGTGTTGGAAGCAAAGGCAAGACAGTTACTGTTAGCGATTCGGTTCCTTCTAATGTTACCTATGGTTCTACCATCACTTACGAAGTAACAGCCATTAGTGATTGTAAAGCTGCCAATTCAGCATCAAAAACCTATACCCTTACTGTTGCTCCTTCCAGCACGCCGCTTGATCCATTGATTTACGAAGTGAAGAATTCACAAAGCCCACGCGTATATAGTCGTTTCTCTTCATCCGCAGGAAATAATTCGGCATGGGATCTTCAAAACAGATTACCGAAATTCGCCATCGATGCCAATGCTGATAAAGATATCCGCGATTCATTAAACAGCTTAACAGGAAATCCTTTTACATCCAATGCACGCTGGGGATCACGCAATGGTTCTAAATTTGTTAAGGCTCCTTCTTCTTTCGACTATGCCAATGCTTCAGCAAAAAGCATCGTTGATGCTTATAAGGCAGGTGTAGCAACCGACCTGATCACCATTTCTGCAAATGATAATATTATTGTAAATATTAAAAACCAAAACAAATATGCGGTGGTTAATATTATAAGCCTTACTGATGATGGCGCTGCTTCTTATGAAGACTATACTTTCTTTAAGTATAAGCTGGCCCAGTAATATAACTCAAAAATTCAAAAAGCCATTTCTCCTTTTAAGGAGGAATGGCTTTTTTATTCCAATGGGTTTTATTACGAATGAATACCCGCTTTTTATTCAATTACTCATTGTAAAACATAAAAACCATATCTCATCCGAGCCGGTGAATATGCTTATATTTGTTTCTAAAAATGAAACAAATACATGAATCCACGCATCCTTGCTTATTTTTTTTTGCTGTAAGTTTTGCTTTCCTGTAATCAAAATTGCATCGCTCCTTCCCTTTCATTTGACCCGGCAAGTGAGAACATCACCGAAACGCCGGGAGAAGTTTATAGCATTAAAATTATTGCAGAAGGGGGTGAAGAAAATATCAAATCGATTGTTATTGCAAAAACTATTAATGGAACACTGGATCCAAATTTAATTTCTGTTTCCGGCAACGGGGCAAAAAAGAAAATTTACACGCTCACTGATTCTCTACGCTCCAACCAGGGTTTGGGTGAAGTGATAATTTATACCATCACCGCTGTTGCCGATTGTAAGCATGGCTCGGCATACACAAGAAAATCGTTTAATATCATTGCGGGCCCTTCAAACGTGAAATTATCATTAATAGGAAATAGCCAGGCTCCAAGGGTTTATAACAGGTTTACCAGCTCATTTATTAATAACCCGGCATGGGATTTACAAAACATTAAATCCAAATTTGCTGCGGATGCGAACTCGGAAAAGGACATCGTCGATTCGGTAAACTCAGCCACTGGGAATCCTTTTGCCTCCAATGCCCGTTGGGGATCCCGGAATGGTTCGCTATTTGTAAAAGCTTTCGGGTTTGATTTCACAAATGCCTCTGCCAAAAGTATTATTGATGCTTATAATGCCGGTATCCCGGGCAGCCTGGTGAGCCTGGCGCTGAACGATATTATAATTGTTAAAATAAGAAACCAAAATAAATTTGCTGTGATCCGGATCAAAAATATTTCAGACGATGGAGCAGCTTCCAATGAAGATTTTGTTTTTTGGGAATATAAATTAACGCAATAGAATACCTCCTTAATTTTTCTTTTCATCCATGCCGACCGGCAAAGTAATTAATTCTCTATCTTTGATTTCATAACAATCTCAATCCAATGAAAAATTCCCGCTACCTGCTACCCTTACTGGCTGTTTACTTATTTCTAAATTCTACCGGATGCAGACCAACCTGCACAGCCCCTTCCATAAGTTTTAATCCCGCAGGTACAGGCGCAATTAAAGCCCCGGCGGAAGTTTTTCAATTTGATATTATTGTAACCGGCGATAAGAACGATATCTATTCCATTATTGTTACAAAAACGGCCAAGGGTATTTCCAACCCTAATTTCCTTTCTATAACGGGTGTTTCGAGCAAAGCAAAAACTATCACAGTTATTGATTCGGTACCCAATATGCCGGATTTCGGATCAACCATAGTATATAATGTGAAGGCCACCAGTGATTGTAAGGCCGGCACTTTCGTAGAAAAACCATATACCATCACTATTCAGCCTTCCACGAACAGGATCGAGGATAGCATAGGGAATACACTCAACCCTAGGATTTATAGCAGATTTACTAAGAACTCTGGGAATAACAAAGCCTGGAATCTGCAAAACCTTTTACCAATATTTGATGGTAATGCAAACTCAGATAAAGATATCTGCGATTCGGCAACGGTGGCGAATCCTTTTACCACTGCTACCTGGGGCTCGAGGAACGGTTCGCTGTTCAAGAAAGTGAATTCACTCAGCTATTCCCAGGCCTCCAACCAATCTATTGTGAATGCCTGGAACAGCGGTGGCAGTGCTTTAAACCTGGTATCTGTATCTCCAAATGATAATATCATTGTCAATATTAAGAACACCAACCGTTTTGCATTGGTCAAAGTAAAAACAGTGACCGACGATGGCACCGCAACCGAGAATGATTATACTTATTTTGAGTATAAGCTGGCCCAAAAATAAGCTTCAACTTGTTCTAACAAGCGAAGCTAAAGCAGTGATTCTGCACCTTGCATTTTTTCTCTCATTTGATTCCGTACCTCAATTGCCTATTTCTCAATATACAAATCAATTTATACCGATGTTTTGTTAGGAAATTTAAATTGTAAAGATTTCAGCCCTGCCATTTTAAACGGGATTAAAAATATACGGGCACTTTTCCAATAAGTTATGAACAGCCTGATCATTAGTATCGATTGTAGGTTCCACAATTTTATTTAACTTCTTCACATCATTAACACAGGATTTCATTAATTGTGGATATGAAATATAGAGTTGTGCAGCTGCGCATTAAAAAGTTTATTTGAAGGGTCATTGAACCTAAACAAAATTCAATAGGAAATTAAATTATGGACGATATCAGCAAGACATCAAATATACGGTTGGCCTTAAAAAACAAAGCGATCCAGGTTGGTCCGAATTCGGAAGGCAAGCTTCCTCCCCAGGTTCTGGAATTGGAGGAGAGTGTTTTGGGTGCTATCATGCTTGATAAGGAAGCAATTAATACCGTGGTTGAAATCTTGCAGTCTGAGAGCTTCTATAAAGATGCCCACCTCACCATCTTCAAGGCCATGGTAAGCCTTTATACCAAATCGGAGCCCATTGACTTGCTCACTGTAACCCAGGAATTAAGAGAGCAGGGATCGCTTGAAATCGTGGGTGGCGCATACTATATTACCCAGCTTACAAGCAGGCTTACATCTGCTGCCAATGTTGAGTTTCACGCCCGTATCATCCAGGAGAAATATATCCAGCGTCAGCTTATCAAGATCTCCAATGAAACCATACGTTTCGCTTATGAAGATACAAGCGATGTTTTTGAGCTTCTGGATAAAACAGAGCGTAGCATGTTTGAGCTTACCAATGGCCTGATGAATAAGCAGAACCGAAGTATCTCCGACCTTTTGATTCAATCCATTAAAGAATTAGAAAAAGTAAAAGAGAATCCGAATGATCTGACCGGGGTAGCAACCGGATTTGCCGAACTTGACCGGATCACTTCCGGATTCCAGAAATCCAACCTGATTATTATTGCAGCCCGGCCGGGCATGGGTAAGACCGCTTTTGTGCTATCATTGGCACGAAATATCGGAGTGGATTATAAACGCGCCGTGGCCATCTTCTCCTTAGAGATGAGCAGCATTGAATTAGTAAACCGTATGCTGAGCATCGAATCCCAGATTCCTGGACAGGTGATACGTGACGGCAAACTGGATAAAGCCCAATGGGAACAGCTCATGAGCAAGATCACCCGGCTTAATCAGGCGCCGATATTTATTGATGACACGCCCCAGCTTTCTGTTTTTGAATTACGCGCTAAAGCACGCCGGCTGAAACAACAACATAATATTTCTTTATTGGTGGTAGACTACCTACAGCTCATGCGTGCCGACCAGTCGAATAATAAAAACGGTACCCGGGAGCAGGAGATCAGCTATATATCAAGGTCGCTTAAAGCCCTGGCCAAAGAACTTGAAATTCCTGTGATCGCCTTATCACAATTAAGTCGTGATGTGGAGAAACGAACCAATAGTAAAAAGCCCGTCTTGAGCGACCTAAGGGAGTCGGGATCCATTGAGCAGGATGCGGATATGGTTATGTTTCTTTACCGTCCTGAATATTACCAGCTGGCTACCTTTGATGATGGAACACCTACAGAAGGAATGGCTGAAATTATCATACAAAAGCACCGTAACGGGGCCCAGGGAGAAATACGCACCCGTTTTATAAAAGAATATGCATTATTCACCGATAGTGGGTTGCATGGCTATGAAGAAAGTAATTATTCCGGCGGCGGTAATTATTCCAGCCCGGCGGATAGTAACAGTGGCATGATTACCATTAGCTCTAAGATTAATGAGCGGATGGAAGACGATGATCCGTTTTAGAATGGGTTGGGAGCGTATTTCGTAGAAGGTAAAAAGTATATAGTAAACACAGGGGTACTGTAAAAACAAGAATGCTAATTCAACATAAAGACTCTATTCAATATTTTGATTTTTATTATGAAAGAGAAAACGGAAACAATTCTTAAGCATTTTAGCAGGATGGAACCAGGTATGTTGAGTCCGCTTGTTGAGTGACTCCATTAATTATCATAATACCTCTAAAGAGCTATTCCTGAAAAACATTACGGATATTTTTTACGAATTTAAAAGTGGTGGCGAAAAATATCTCTATAGAGGAAAAGGCTTTTATAACGACCATAAATCTTCATCCCAGGAACCAACAGGATATTATTTTATAGGAAATATTTCAAATCATAGATTTGCGTTAGCAATCCTATCCTTAACCATATACATTCCACGACCCGATTATCAGCAATGCTGTCCCCCTTACTACTCTTGTATATACTATATACTATCTACTATATACTATCTACTTTTTACTATTCCCCGCCCCTAAAATTCAGCATCTGTCATTGGAACTTCTATAACCAATATTTTTGATGCTTTTTCTGCTTTTATCTTTACCTCCTCAGTTTCCCAAACACCAATGGCATCGCGCTTTCCAAGACTATTATCCCCCACATTGGCTTTACCCTCAATGATAAAAATAAATGCTCCATTACCTTCATGCTTTATTTTATAATCTATAATAGTGTCATCCTCAAAAATGCCAAGACTTAGAAATGCATCCTGGTTAATCCATACACTGCCATCCTCTTTTGAGGGAGATACGAGAAGTGTGAAGGAATTGGGATTGTTTTCGGGATTTAAATTTTTTTGTTCATATCTGGGCGGGATATTTCTTTTTTTTGTAAAAACCCATATCTGCAGTAAATTTAAGGGTTCGGTGGGCGAGCCGTTAAATTCAGAATGCTGGACGCCTGTGCCGGCGCTCATAATCTGCACGTCCCCGGTGTTGATTATCCCATTGTTACCGATGCTATCTTTATGCGCTATGGCACCGCTTAAAGGGATAGTAATGATTTCCATATTATCATGGGGATGGGTACCGAAACCCATGCCAGCTGCAATTTCATCATCATTCAAAACCCGTAAAGCACCGAAATGATTTTTTTTCGGGTCATACCAGCTGGCAAAAGAGAACGAATGGTGGGCGTTAAGCCAGCCATGATTGGCGTGGCCTCTTTCGCCCGATGGATGGAGGATAGTTTTCATGAATAAAATTTATTTTTCTGAAGTATGATCAATATTTGATTTCATTTCTTGGACGTTCTATTTCTTTTTCCTTTACAGCTGGTTTTTCTTTCTTTCTTTTACGAACCACCTGCTCGATGCTCACATTCAATTCGAATCCTATTTGTATAATCATGCAATTGAACTGGATGAGTAAAAGGACCACAATCAGAGTGCCAATGGAACCATATATCTTATTGTAAGACGCGAAATTATTGACATAATAGGAAAATAATATTGTTGACACTATAGACAATAATGCTGCCAATGTTGAACCTATGCTAAAAAATTTCCACTTGTAATTCTTCGAAGGGGCAAAATAAAATAAGGATGAAATCGTCGCAAAAAAAAGAATCACAATTACAATCCAGCGTACGATGGTGAGTATGGTTAATACTGCTTTCCCTTTGATCCAATGATGAATCACAAGCCAGTGCGTGATCCATTCGCCGGCGGTGATTAAAACCACAGAACAGATGATGAGCACACTAAAAAACATCGCGAGGAAAACCGATACGATACGCTGGCGAATGATGGTACGGGTTTCTTTAATATGACTGTATTTATTAAATAATTTCATCAGGCTAAAAAAACCATTACTCGCGAAATATAATGCCAGAGCAAATCCCAGCGACAGCACCCCGTTGTGCTTCTTTCTTAAAATATCATTGATCGTTCCTTTGATCGTTTCATAAGTGGATTTATCTAAGATCTGTTCAAAAAATTTGAGCACCTCATCTTTCGCATCGTTTATGGGAAGAAACGGAATGAGTGTAAAAAGGAAAATGATGGCAGGAAAAAGTGCAAGAAAAAAGCTAAAGGCAAGTGCGGAAGAACGCATATTGAGGTCTTCATCATTCATTTGCCTGGAGAAAAAATGCATCACAGCATATACAGATTCACCCTGGAATCCCGGGAAGCTGGTGCGTTTCAAGAAGGAAATAAAATGCCTGTAAGCAAGGAATCGAAACATTATCCTGTGAAGCCATTTCATTTGGGGAAATTAAATATATATTCTATTAAAAATAAGGTAATAGCGCTATTGTTAAGGCTGCCGGGCATTGGCATGGCCTCTTGGTGGAGGTTTTAACGCAAACCAGGGTAACATGACCGCTTGTGATCAAATCATTTTTCAGATTATAAATTTCATAATCAAAACGTATACGTACCCCGGGCAGGCTTTTTAAAAAGGTGCGGATAGTAAGCAGGTCATCGTAGCAGGCTGATTTGTGGAAGTTGAAGCTCATATCGAGGACAGGCATCATAATTCCCTCTTCTTCAAATTGCTTATAGCTTAAGCCAAGTTCCCTTAATGCATCAGTTCGTCCAATTTCAAAAAAAGCCGCATAATTACCATGATATACGATACCCATCTTATCGGTTTCACTATAACGTACACGTACATTGGTTGAAGATTGATACATGCGCGAATTTATTCAATTCAAATTAATAATTAATATCGCTTTAGTATAGAACGAATTATTATCCTTGCTATTCAGCTAAACCAGGACTTATAATTTCATGCCTGTGACTTGCCTGTTAAATAATTTTTCCTCATTTTTACAGTTCATGAAATTAAAAAAGAAAACGAAGAAGGTCTTATTTTTTTCAGGACTGCTCCTCATTCTTTTCTCCGGAGCTTTCTATTATTTTATTTTCAAGGGTAATATTTCATTTGCTTCCAACAAAGAAAAGGAGTACCTCTATATCCCAACGGGGGCCAGTTTTGAGGATGTAATGTCTATCCTCAGGGAAAAGAAACTTCTTAAGGATGAAAGAAGCTTCCTTCTGTTATCTCAAAGTGTGGGTTATCCGGATAAGGTGCTACCGGGCAAATACAGGTTAAAAAATAATATGACCAATTATCAATTGGTGCGACTTTTAAAATCGGGCAGGCAGGAGCCTGTGAAGCTTGTGGTAAAAGGTTCCCAGAGCATGCAGAACTTCCTTGAATATACCGCAGAGAATTTAGAAATTAATTTCGACGAACTCAATCTGAAACTTTCGGATGGGAAATTTCTGAAGCAGTTTAACCTTTCCAAAGAAACTGCGCCCTGCCTGATCATCCCGAACACTTATGAAATATACTGGAATATATCCCTGGATAAATTTTTAGAAAAGCTTGGATCAGCTTATGGAAAATTTTGGAATGAAAAAAGGATACAGCAATGTAAGGAAACCGGTTTAACGAGGGTGGAGGCGGTAACACTGGCAAGTATCATAGAAAAAGAGACCGACAGGGATAAGGATCTCCCCATAATTGCAGGTGTTTATTTAAACCGGATCGCTAAAGGGATGAAGCTGCAGGCCGATCCTACTGTGTTGTTTGCCTTAAATGATATTACTTCCAAACGGGTTTATGGTTCAATGCTGGATTTTGATTCGCCCTACAATACCTATAAATATGCAGGCCTGCCACCGGGTCCCATCTGTATCCCTGCAGTTCAATCGGTGGAGGCCGTATTAAATTACCAGAAACATAATTTCATCTATTTCTGTGCCCGTTCGGATGGCAGTGGTTATAGCGATTTTGCTGCAACCTATAAAGATCATCAATTGAATGCCAAAAAATACCGTGATCATCTGGATGAACGGAATATCAAATAAATTTTTTATAAATTGTTTTATAAATTATCTTTCACTTTTAAGATCATTACAAAAATAAGATGAAGGATATAAAATCAAAAAGGAAATACCTGGGGATATTGGCGCGTGATGCTGCCTTTTGCGCCTGTTTGATGTACGTGATCTTCCAGGGAATTCAGTTGATACCTATAAATGCTGAATGGTTTAAACCTGCTGGGAATGCTTTTGAAGGATTTGACTGGAGCGATATTTATTTCTCAAAAATAAAAACATTGAATAACAGTAATGTACAGAATCAACAAATCATCGCTGTTAATATCGACAAGGCGAACCGACAGGAAATCGCAAATACTTTATTGAAATTAAACAAGGCCGGTCCAAAAGTAATTGGCCTGGATATACTGTTTAACAAGGCGATGGATAGCACCACTGATGCGCTGCTGGACAGCGCCATCCGCAGTTACGGAAAAAAAATTGTTGTTGCCTGTTATGCTGATTCAACGCTTGGAAATAATATTTACAGTTTTGAACCCTTTGCGTTGCCCAAGCTAGGTGATCAGGATAATATGGGCTATGTTAATTTCATTGGCGAAGAGCAGGAGACAGTAAGAAATTTTTATAAGGTCCAGGATTTCAGGGACAGGAAGGTGGCATCCTTTGCTTTCAGCACTTTTATTAAATCCAGGGACAGCGGTGATCTGAAAGCTTTCAAGGAAAAGCTATCAGGCGATGAATCTATCATACCTTACCAGTCTATACAGGAGCATTATACTACATTCACTTATCAGGAAATACTGGATTCAGCGATCAGCTTCAATATATTAAAAGACAAAATAATACTTATCGGATTTTGCGGAAGCACAGACGGGGCCACAGTTATCGATGATAAGCATTTTACTCCGCTCAATGAGAACTATGCCGGGAAATCATTACCGGATATGTTTGGAATTTATATCCAGGCGAATATCATTGAGGCTTATCTGGAAGATTATATTATATATACTCCGAACCGCCCTATACAAATTATTGTTTGCCTTTTGTTTATATGGCTGTTCCTGATGCTTTATATGTACTCCGAGAGCAAAGAGCATTTCTGGCGCAAAATAGTGGAAATAGCATTGCAGCTTTTTTTTGGCTTTATCATCATCATCCTGGCTATTTACTTTTTGAGCTCCTATGGCATAAAATGGAATATTGGTGAAATGATCGCGGCAGTAGCCCTTGCAGAACCCATGGTAGGAGCTTATAAGGTGATTATCCATTATATAAATAAAGTTTATACCATTAATAGTATTTTTCCAAATGAAGAGTAGACTCCTTATTTTCACTTTATTCCTGCAATTGATTGCAGCATCACAGGGTAAGTATACGGTTTTCAAAACGATTGGAAATATCAGATACTTTTCGGATAAATCGAAGCAATGGGAGACACTCAAACCCATGGATTCCATATCCAACGATACCAAGATCCGATTCATACCACATTCTTCCCTGATTATTTTTGATTCGAAATATAGAATTTATGAAGTGACGCAGAATGGGGATTATTTACTGAAGAATACCATTCATGGTATCGAAAATAATACGTCAAAGGAAATGCAGAAGGCCGTTAAGTTTTTTGCTGAGCAAACTTTTGCGGCCCATGCCAATGGTAATACACAAAAATCCAAGGGGGCGGTTTATCGGGGAGAGGAAGGTCTGTTTCCCTGGGATAGCACCGATATCGTAGAGGATACATTTACCATAATCATAAAGCTGCCGAAAGGACGTTATCCTGTGCTGCTCACTTTGAATGACAATAGGGTTCTTATTTATAACGATACCAATATACGATTAGCCAGCAATCATCTTAAAGGTAAGGATTATAACGAGCTGAGAATCGACAAAGAGCTGATCCACCTGAGAAATACCCAGAATGCTTCGGAGATGAAGAGTATGAGAACCTTGCTAAACAGTAAGAAGACATCAAATGCAGCAAAATACAGCATCTTATTGGAGTATTGCATTTCAAAAAAATATTATTCCCTTGCAAAATACTACCTCCAGACATTAAAAGAACAGAATAGGGTTGGTTATGAGGAAGTAAGGGAAGCGATGAAGAGCAATGCACTGATCAATCAAATGGCGGCTCTATAAAAACAAAAAAGGGGAAAATCAATTCCCCTTTAATGAAACAAAAACTAATGAAAAAAAAGTGAATGGAGTTGTTGCTTAATGATAAGCAACGAAGACCTCACATTCCTATCGGTTAAAACAACTAACGTGCCAGAATTTGAGGGGATGTTAAATTAATCTGAATAATTACCCTAAGCTTACAATTAGTGAAAAATCGAGTAAATTGTCAAAACAAGATTTTGTTTTTGATTTCACAAATGTATATTCGTATTTCAAATGATAAGAACTAATAAAATCTTATGGTTGATCCTCTTTTTTGGAAGCATTGGCTTGCAGGCGCAGGTAAATGAAAGTTTTTCAGATGGAGATTTCACCACAAATCCAATATGGGGAGGTGATGCGGGCAGCTGGAAAGTGCTTGGCTTCCAGCTTAATAGTAATGCATCCACAGCAGTAACGCATACTTATTTATCTACTCCATGCAGCCTGGCGCAAAACACAGTATGGGAATTTTACGTTGATTTGAAATTTGCCACTTCTTCCGTAAATTATACAGATATATTTCTGATCAGCGATTCGGCTAACCTGGAAGGAATGAATTCCGGATTTTTTGTTCGTATAGGAAATACATCAGATGATATTTGCCTTTATCGAAAGGATGCCTCTACTATAACAAAAATTATTGATGGCCTCGATGGGCGGGTAGGCAGCACTTCGGCAAATATTTTCAGAATAAAAGTAACCAGGTTCCTTAATAATGAATTCAGGTTATACGAGGATCCTACGGGCACCGGCAACTCCTATCTTATGGAAGGAAATGCTATTGAACCCGCTTATCAAACTTCGTCCTGGTTCGGATTTGTAATTAAATTCTCCTCAGCTAATACACAAAAATTTTTCTTCGACGATATAAATGTCAATACTATTGTGCAGGATACCAGTGCCCCAAAAGTTGATAGCGCCTGGATATCAGATAGTCTGCAATGTATCGTACAATTTAACGAACCAATTGACACGATAAGCTTGCTGAACATCGCTAATTATAACATTAATGGCATATCTAATCCATTATCTGCCAAATCGAGCGGAACAAATAATACCCAGGTCATTTTAGAGTTCGCCAATGCCTTCCAATTAAATACGTATTATGATCTAAATATAAAAAACCTTAAAGATCTGGCGGGTAACCTTTTGCGTTCCAGCATTAGAAAAGTTAAATATTATATGCTGCAGGAGGGCGACCTGGTAATCAACGAGATTTTTGCCGACCCTTCACCAACACAAGGCTTACCTGCTTATGAATTCATAGAGCTATGGAACAGATCGGGGAATGATATTAATTTGCAGGGCTTCAGCCTCACCGACGGGAGCAGCACTGCAACCTTCCCTAATTTCATTCTTTTAAATGACAGCTTCCTCATTGTGAGCGCTACTACTTCTTTGAATTCCTTTGCTGCTTATGGCAGAAGTATAACACTACCCGGATTCCCAGGATTAAATAATGATGGGGACGATATAAAATTATTGAACAGACAAAGCCAGATTATTGATGAAGTAAGCTATGATTTATCCTGGTATAGCAACAGCCTTAAGAGCGACGGTGGCTGGACTCTGGAAATGATTCATCCAAAATTGAGATGTAAGAAGAAATATAACTGGGGGTCAAGTCAGAATAATTCAGGAGGCACACCCGGGAAATTAAATTCTATCTATGATCCTACCGCAGATACGCTTGCCCCATGGATTGTTAAATTAGAGTTAATCAATGATTCGATGGCATGGTTAATCTTCAATAGTACAATGGATAGTACATCGGTATCTCAAATGACAATAAACAGCAATGTAAATGTTAAACAAAAGAAGGTGATAAATAGAAATGCAGACAGTTTATTACTCCAATTCTATCCGCTTCAAAATCAAGTTTCCTATACTTTCACATTCAGCAATTCAAGGAGCTGTAATGGTATCAATATCCGCCCGCAGTCATACTCTTTCAGCTATGATAAAGCCTTCCCTGTGCAATTTAAAAGTATCGTGATCTCGGAAGTGCTGATTAATCCACTCTCACAGCCACAGCTGCCTTCGGCTCAGTATATAGAACTTTATAACAGGGGTAATTTTTCTGTGAATCTTAAAGGCATGAAAATTTCGGATGGCATATCGGTAGCAAGCCTGCCTGATTATAAACTTATGAGAGATAGCTTTATTATCATTGCTTCATCTGCAAAAATCTCTGAGTTTAGTTCGCGAAATATTCCTGCACTCTTCGTTTCTCCATTCCCATATCTTAATATCGACAATGATAAAATTATACTTACAGATAGTGCGGGGCTGTTGATTAATACCATGACCTATGATATAAAAGCACTCAACAACAACCTGAAAGCAAAAGGAGGCTGGAGCATTGAACTCATAGATGCCGACAATGTCTGCCAGGTAGATGGAAACTGGCTTTTCAGCAACGCCTCCATGGGCGGTACTCCCGGCAAAAAAAATTCTGTAGCAGGAATTACCCATGATAATAAATCACTGAAATTAATACGGGCTTATAATATCGGATATAATGAAGCGGTATTTATTTTTAATAAGGGGGTAGACCTCGAAAGTAGTAGAACAAAGGCAATTTTTGATTTTAATCCACCCTTAGCCGACACTTATAATTTAAATTACTTTAAATACAATACGAATCAGATTTCACTAGTCCTTAGTACAGGCTTGTTTCAGAAAGATACTATTTATCATCTGAAGATAAAGAACATCATGGATTGTAATGGTATGATGCTTAACAGTGCCGAAATAATATTTGGCTATCCTTCTATACCTCAATATGAAGAAATAGTCATCAATGAAATTTTATTTAATGCCGCCTCTTATGCAAGTGAATTTGTTGAGGTTTATAATAATTCGGATAAAATATTTGATCTTAAATCCATCGCATTATCCTCAAACAATAAATATGGCTTATCAACTGGAACTGTTGCGGCGTCTGATATTCCATTACAATTACTACCCAGGCAATATATAGCCCTATGCACGAATAATACCGAGGTGCAACAAAGGTATTATAGCCTTACACCTGAGAACATTTATACCACTGCCGATTGGAAAACACTGGATGATGATTCAGGCTTAATAATTCTTTCCAATCCAAATACAGGTGCTCCAATCGATTCCGCAATTTATTCCAAAAACTGGCATCATCCATTCATAAGTAATGATGATGGGATAAGCCTGGAAAGGGTAAGTTTTGGTAGGGCGGGTACGAACCATAGTAACTGGCTGTCGGCGGCTTCTTCCGTAGGATATGCTACACCCGCATATCAGAATTCGAAATATAACGCATCTATAGCACCTGATGAATTTGTATTCCTGCCCAATACCTATTTCACACCGGATAATGATGGCACCGAGGATGAATTGAACTTTTCTATCGTGCTCCCTTCCGCAAATTATTCTTTAAATATTACAGTATATGATATCGGCGGGAATGAAATAAAAAAAATCGCCAGAAACGATATTGCCGCAGTCACCAATTATTATTCCTGGGATGGGAGAACTACAGGTGGAGGACTCGCCTCGACGGGTCATTATATACTTTTGATACAAGCAATAGATGGAAATGGAGGTCTCAGGAGTGAGAAGAAGGTGGTAGATTTATTGATGAAATGAGGATAAAAATTTATTTCCTAAAACGCATTTTTATTGTTCCCTTAGTTCCATAGTTTAAGGTATTGTACTGCAACCCCTCTTCAATAGTTTTAAAAAAATCTTTGCTCCTGATAAGATAGTTTTTTAAGATGCTATCCTTTCAACATTTATTGCAGCAGATCCGGCCTTATATTTTTTGTTTTTTCCAGGGCCTGGTCATGAAGCCATTCTTCAATAAGAAGATGATTACCGCTGAGCAATACTTCCGGTACTTTCCAGGTCTTGTATTCTGCAGGGCGGGTATATACCGGCGGACTTAAAAGGCCATCCTGAAATGAATCGGAGAGTGCTGAGGTAGCATCGGTTATAGATCCCGGAATCAAACGAACGATGGCATCCACCAATATGGCGGCGGGTAATTCGCCACCGCTTAATACAAAGTCACCAATCGAAATTTCGCGTGTAATAAAATGATCACGTATCCTTTGGTCGATTCCTTTATAATGCCCGCATAATAAAATGTAATTCTCCCCCAATGATAATTTATTTACATCCGCCTGCTTTAAAACCGGAGCATCGGGACATAGATAAATGATCTCATCGTAATTTCTTTCCTCTTTTAATTTGCTTAAGCAATTATCGATAGGTTCGATCATCATCACCATACCTGCAGCGCCACCAAATGGATAATCATCTGCCTGCTTTTGTTTTGATAATGAGTAATCGCGCAAATTATGAACGTAAATTTCTACCAGTCCTTTCTCAATGGCACGCTTTACTATACTGTGTGCGAAAGGGCCTTCAAGGAGGTTAGGGTGAAGCGTGATGATATCGAAGCGCATTTTTTAATAATCGAATGATGAAATTATGTGATGGTAGGCAGTAATATCAGATGGAGCAAAAAAAATTGTATAATTTATACAAGACTAATGGATTAAAAGAATTCAATATAAGGGGCGGTTAATGAATTAATTTTTCAATTTCACTTTTTTTTCAGCGCCAATAGGCTATAATCTGTGGCTTCCTTCTTCATGATATTGGTTAGCGTGCCCAAACCGGTAACTTCCATCTTCACGATATCATCTGGTTGCAGCCATTGGGTCTTATACCCTTTATCATTAAGCAGGCCGGTGCCGTTTAGCTCCAGGAAGCAGCCGGTACCTACCGTTCCGCTGCCAATTACATCACCCGGAAGGATATCGGCACCATAAGAGCAGCGCTCTAAAATTTCGGCGAAGGTCCAATCCATATCGGCCATATTCCCTTCAGAAACTAGTACCTCATTAACCCAGCATTTCATATTCAAATTATAGGCATTGCCGGTATGATTCTCTTTAGGCGCCACTTTATAGTTTGTTAATTCATCCGGTGTAACAAAGACAGGGCCGATCACAGTGCTGAAATCTTTGCCTTTGGCAGGACCTAAATTTAAAAGCATCTCCTCCATTTGCAGGGTTCGCGCACTCATATCATTCATGATCATGTAACCGGCGATATATTCATCTGCATCCGCGGCTTTTATATTGCGTCCTTTCTTACCTACAATAATAGCCACCTCGAGTTCAAAATCGAGCTTCTGAAAATGATCAGGCATGCACCAGATTTCGCCGGGACCCTGTATTGAATTATGATTTGAAAAATAAAAGATGGGATACTGGTCGAACTCAGGGATCATCGGCACCCCGCGGTTACGGCGGGCTGCAGCCACATGCTGACGAAAAGCATAGGCATCGCGGCAGGAAGAAGGGAAAGGAACAGGAGCCCGCAAAAGGCTATAGATATCCGTATAGCTTATCCCTTCTGCTTTGATTTTCCCGGTAATCAAACCATTTTCAATTTCACGTACATGGATCAGGGTATCGCTACCTTGCTGTAATAATTCTAATAAAGAATTTGGAATGCGCTCATCCAGCGCTTCTAAATTATATACAATCTCATTTATTATTATGCCTAAATGATGTTCCTGATTTTGAAGGTACGTGACTAATCTCATGAAGAAGTTTTAAATTGATATGATCTGAATAATTTGATTTTTAAATCGCCTCTACGGCATTTATTTCCGGTACAGCCTTAATTATAGCCTGCTCGATACCGGCTTTCATAGTCATCTTGCTTAAGTCGCAGGTGCTGCATGTTCCCAGAAGCTTGATCCTTACCAGTCCTTTATTTACGTCTACGATCTGGGCGTCTCCACCATCGGCTTTCAGAAAGGGACGCATTGTATCTAAGGCCTGCTGCACACGAAGCGTTAACTCTTGGTTCATAAGGCAAAAATAGTGTTTTTTTACCGGTTTGCTCCGATGGTATGCCGTGAAGATTTGGAAAATTGCGGGGACTGTACCAGGGAGAAGATTAAAGATTATTTTCAAACCCAGAAACCTCAAACTAACCAATCCACTTGCACAAATATGCTTTAATACAATTTATAGATCTCCATGATTCCATAGAGTATTTTGGGGAAATCAATTTTAAGATCGATGAGCTTGCCTGAATGGATATCAAATACCCAGCCATGCACCGTTAGACCCCATTCCTTATAAGCCTGCTGTACCGCTGCTGTTTTAATCAGGTTTACACATTGTTCCTGAACGTTTAATTCCACCAGCCTGTTGTATCGGGCATCATCTGATTTAATTTGATTAAGCTCCTCCTTATGTAAACGGTATACATCGCGTATATTTCTCAGCCACGGATTTAATAAGCCCATGTCTTCCGATTTCATGGCGGCCTTTATACCGCCACAATTATAATGACCGCAAACCACCACATGCTTTACCTTAAGATGCCTTACCGCATAATTCAATACCGACATTACATTCAGATCTACATTATTGACCAGGTTGGCCAGGTTACGGTGAATAAATACCTCCCCTGGTTTCACACCCATCAATTCCTCAGCGCTCACCCTGCTATCGGAGCAACCTATATACAGAAATTCAGGGCTATGGTTTTTGGCCAGCTTCTTAAAATAATTTTTATCTATAGAGAGCTTTTCTTCTATCCATTCTTTATTGTTTTCGAATACCTTTTTAATATTGGTCATAAGATTAGGGATTAGTGTTTGATAGTCAGGATTACTTCTGCATATTCTATTTTTTAGATTTATTAATTTCTTTAATATTTCTGGAAGCTTCTTCAGTTTTACTTGATGCTGCAATTAAAGCATTTAGGTCGTTTAGCTCTTTCTCTGTAAAATTTCTCCAATGCCCCGAGGGGAGCTGCCCGAGGCTGATATTCATGATCCGGATCCTGGCTAATTTTATCACGTTATATCTCAGGTGGGCACACATCCGGCGTATCTGGCGGTTCAATCCCTGGGTGAGAATTATTCTGAATATTAAATTACTTTCCTTTTTGACGAAACATTTTGCGGTGACGGTATCCAATATGGGGACGCCGTTGCTCATCTTTAAAATAAATTCCGGTGTAATCGGTTTATCTACCGTTACCAGATATTCTTTCTGGTGATTATTGCCGGCCCTTAAAATCTTATTTACCATATTCCCATCACTGGTAAGAAAAATCAAACCTTCCGAATCCTTGTCGAGTCGTCCCACGGGAAAGATTCGTTGCGGATGACTGATGAATTCAATAATATTATTTTCGATATTAAGCTCAGTGGTGCAGGTGATTCCTTTTGGCTTATTAAACGCAATGTAAATGAGGGTTTCCGGCTGCACCAAGGCCTTTCCGTCTACCTTTAAAATATCAGCGGGAGAAACACGGTCGCCTAAATTACCTTTCGTATCATTCACTGTGACCCTGCCTTGTTCAATCATTTTATCCGCTTCACGCCTGGAGCAGAAGCCTGTATCGCTGATAGCTTTGTTTAATCGAACTGTATTTGCAGTGTCGGACATTAAGTTATTATTTGTCTGTTATAATGAATGCATGAATATTTTGTTTACCGCATAGGGCCGGGGATCAATCATTAAAAAAGCGAGCAATCGCCGGAATCATTTTCATCCTGTTACAGCTTTCAATATCTATAGGCTTCTCAAAAAATTCAATTACATTACGATACGTGAGGGCCTTTTCTTTGTCGATAGAATCGATGGACGAGGTAACCATAATCACAAAGATATGGTCGGTGAAAGGCTTATTTATTATTGCATCTAAAAATTCCCAGCCGTTCATTTCCGGCATATTAATATCAAGCAATATAAGGTATCGTTTATCAGTCATCGTCTCGTGGTTTAAATGATAGATTAGCTCCTTCCCGTTAAGGTAAGCCAATGGATTGGCACTTAGTCCGCTTTTGGCAAGCATGATTTTATGCAGGTAGATGATTATCTTATCGTCATCTACTATTATTACTTCGAGACTCATTATTTTGGGGTTGATTTTCTACCTGTTCTGTTTTCTTAACGATGGTTCTGATTATTTCATCGAGCTCATAAGCGGAGGAACGGATATGCGTAATGAAATCACTTTTATCCATTTCACCACCTTTTGTATCTTCATTTAACAGATCAATAAATCCCATAATTCTTGCCAGAGGCGCCCGAACGATATGTGACTGTGTCCATGCTATCTCGCGCAATTTAATATTCTGATCTTCAATTGCCTGAATATAATTCATACGTTCGCTCACATCACGCAGTATGGCGATCCAATGGGAGAACCATCCTTTCCCATCGGAAACGGGTGCAATATCCATATTCATCCAGAATTCTTCACCATTTTTCTTATAATTAACAATCTCTATTTCGCAGGCCTCCCAGTTTTCCATTGCTTTTTCCAGATGTCTTAATTCCTTCGCATCGGTATTTGAACCATACATGATGCTTAAATTCTTATCCAGGATCTCATCCATGGCATAACCCGTCATTTTTGAGAAGGCGTCGTTCACATAAACAATTTTGGGGCCTCCGCTACTTTTTGATTCTGCCTCTGTTATTACTACCGCATCATTGGTATTAGTAATTACTGATTCCAAAAGCTTGAGCCGCTGTTCTTCTTCTTTTTTACGGGTGATATCCTGCATTGCTCCAATCATTCGAACAGGATTTCTGAATTCATCGATCTCCAGGAACACCCGGTCGAATACATATTTATAGGAACCATCGGCGCATTGAAAACGGTATTCATCCTGCCATCTTGTATTCTTCTTATTGAAATTAAAATTCATGATACCAGTCACCCTTCCTTTGTCGTCCGGGTGCACTTTACTGTACCACCATTCCACATCTGTTACCGCATCCATATCACGGTACCCCAGGATGCCCTGCAATCCTCTGTTCCAGGTAATCTTGTCAGAAGTAAAATCTCTGTCCCAGATAATATCACTGGTAGCTTTGGCCACTATATTATAGCGGTCAACGCTGTCCTTTAATTTAATTTCATTCTCAATACTTTCAGAAACATCTCTTGTATTTGCAACGATCCCTTCTATTGCCGGATCATCAGACAGATTAGTAAAGATTGTTTCCATCCATCGCCATTTATTTTCACCGTCTCTGAAACGGAAAGGAAGTATATGCAGTCTCTTTTGTGTATTCAGCAATTTGAACTGGTCCATTACCCTGTATTTATCCTCTTCATGAATGAAGTCAAAAATCTTTTTACCGGTCATTTGACCCGGATTGATACCCAGGATAGAGGAAGAGGTGGGACTAACGTATTTATAAATTCCGCTGGCATTCAATATATCTATAAGGTCGGAGCCTTCCTGCACTAAAGCTTTAAAGCGCTGTTCGCTTATTTTTAACGCTTGTTCTGATTTTAATTTTTCTGTGATATCCGTGGCCTGGGTGAGCCTGGCCGACCTGCCGTCGAAATCAATTACGTTACTCACAATTTCGGCAGTGATGATTTCACCATTCTTTTTCTTGTATCTTATGACACCGTGGAAAAGCAATTTATTTTTTCGATAAGGATTGAGCAGGGCTTCAAAGGTAGCTTCGTCCTCTTCTGGCCATATTTGGTTAATGCTCATCGACAGAAACTCTTCACGGGCGTATCCGAGATGTTTTATAGAAGAATCATTAACATCGAGAAAGGCCAAGCTATCTGTATCAAACACCCACATGGGGATAGGGCTCGATTGAAATAGATTCCGGTAGTTTTCCTCTGATTCTTTAAGTTCGGTATGAATACGACCCCGCTCGATCGCATATGTCATGCTTCGAAATAATTGCGAAGCATTGAGCTCATCTTTTAAAAGATAATCGGAGATGCCGAGTGACAATGTTTTAATCCCAAATTCTTTATCGGTATATCCCGTGAGCACCACCACCGGTACCGACCCGGATAATTTCATCATTTCATTCACCAGGCTTTCGCCGCTTGCATCGGGAAGTGAAAGATCGAGAAAAATTATATCAATGGAAACATTCCTGCTCAAAATATCTTTCGCCTGGGCAAAGGTGGTGGCATGATGGATCAAGCTGGACGCAAGTTCTTCCTGAAGGTAATCCTCAATCAGGAGGAAATCGCCGGGATTGTCCTCAACGATAAGAATCTGATGCTTTTTATCGCGGAAAGTCATTCTTATTTGATGATTTTACCAGGAAGCTGAATAAGTGAAATCCAGAAATTTTCAATTGAGGCAACCACCTGGAGAAAATTATTGACCTCCACTGGCTTGGTGATATAACAATTTACATGATTCTGATATGAAAGTAAAATATCTCTTTCAGAAGAGGAAGTGGTGAGCATAATTACCGGAATATGCTTTAGACTATCATTGGTCTTAATGCTTTTCAATACCTCATGTCCGTTCATTTTAGGAAGGTTTACATCAAGCAAAATTATATCAGGAGATGCAGCTGCACTGTATTTTCCTGATTTTTGTAAGAACTGCATTGCTTCCCAGCCATCTTTCATTACCGTTATTGTATTTAATACTTTACCCTCACTCAGAGCTTCCGTAGTTAACAGAATGTCTCCTTCATTATCTTCAACCAGTAGAATATGGATTTGCTTCATTACGCGCGTTTTATGAATTCAAATGTAAAAATATTATTTGATGATCGTGAAATAAAATGTGCTTCCCTTTCCTTCGGTGGATTCTACCCAAATTTTCCCTTTATGATTTTCCACTATTTTTTTACAAATGGCCAATCCAATACCTGTACCTGAATATTCATTCTTATTATGGAGCCTTTGAAATATCACAAAAATCTTATCAAAAAACATTTTTTCAATCCCAATGCCATTATCAGCAATTGAAAATTGCCAATGGCTTGGTGTTTCCGTTGATTTAATCTCAATCCTGCATCTTATATCCTCCTTTTTATATTTGATTGCATTGCCGATCAGGTTTTGAAATACTTCATTTAACAAAGTCTTACCACCATACACTTCAGGAAGCTTATCATAAATAATCTCGACATTATTTTCTGCGATCCTATTGCCGTATATCTGCAGCACCTCCTGGAGCAGGATATTTAAATTGATCTTTTCAAAATTATATTCTTTCCTTCCCAATCTTGAATAATCAAGCAGGTCAAGTATAATCCGACGCATTCTTTCGGCACCACTGGTAGCAAAATTAATATATTGCTGCGCCTTTTCGTCAAGGGCACCTTTGTATTTATTTTCAAGCTGGCTTAAAAAGCTGGTGATCATTCTCAGGGGTTCCTGCAGATCATGCGAGGCGATATAAACAAATTGTTCAAGCTCTTCATTTTGAGATACAAGATCCCGGGTTTTCTTTTTTAACTGGGTGTCCCTCGATTTTTGCTCCGTTATATCGCGGATCACAAAGAATAAGTTTTTCTCTTCATTCATCTCAAACACTTTTGATGAATAACCGATAAATTTTTTTTCGCCGTTCTTGGTGCTTATTATTGTTTCAATATAGCCATCAAAGGATTTTTCTTCGTCAGGGTCGGCATCCTTATGTCTTACCATGGACCGTTCCTCGGAGGTGACCAGGTGAAAATTAGATTCATTATTTAAAAATTCCTCCCGGTCGGAACCAAATATTGTGCAGAAAGCGTCATTGACATAAATCATTTTCCTGTCTCTCACAATGGCCACGCCTTCTCCCAGCTCACTCTGCGCCTGGAGCATATTTTCGTAGAGGGTGGTCTGGTATATTAGCTTTTCGTTGCCCTCCCTGGCTTCCTGGCTCAGCTTCTCGAGGACAATTTTTTGATGCGTTTGTGTTGAGTGTTCGTAGGTGATGAGTGTTCCAAGGATACCTGAAAAAAGTATATAGCCCAACCTGATGGAAATCTCGGGGAAAAACTGAACAAAACTACGGTAATCAAAAATGTAAATCAAAAGTAAATAAGAGGTGCAATAAAGCAAAGAAGAGATAATGGTAGTGAGCACCGAGAAACGGAAGGCAACTGCAAAAAGAGAGATATACCATAGCAAAAAATAGGGTGAATGATACGATCCTGTAGCAATCAGCCATAGCGTGATAAGCACACAATCAGAGATGGCAGTAAAATAACTGGCGACAAAAATCGCATACTTTTTAAAGGGCTTCTGGATCTCTACATATAAAGTATAAGCACAGGCGATAATCGAAATCACATTTGCCAGAATGGGAATGCTGAATGATTTATCAAGAAACAAATAATAAATTATAAGGTTGAAAAAAATGATGGCGCTTCTTACCCGTGTAATATTACGTTCAGCAGTATAAACATGGCGTTCCATTGCCTGCTTAAACAACTCTTCACTGGAATTTTTGTTAGTAAATTCAGTTCTCATCAGAAAGAGCAAACATACAAACAAAAGTTAATACAAGGCAAAATCTTCATTGTTAGATAAGCATCGGTGCTGTCTAGAGTATTACGCTTTTTTAGGTATCGTGAAATAAAATGTACTTCCTTCGCCGGGTTTCGACTCCACCCATATTTTCCCTTTATGATTCTCAATAATTTTCTTACAAATCGCCAGACCAATCCCTGTGCCCGAATATTCATCTTTATTATGAAGCCGTTGAAATACAATAAATATCTTATCGAAAAACAAGGGGTCAATACCTATGCCGTTATCGGCTATGGAGAATTGCCAATGGCCTGGTGTTTCAATCGACTCGATTACGATGCGTGATCTCTCGCTTTCCTTTTGATATTTTAGCCCGTTGCTTATCAAGTTCTGAAATACCTGCTGTAATGGTGTTCTGCCACCTCTGATCACTGGCAGGCTGCCCCATTTAATGAGTGCTTCCTTATCTTCAATGATCGTGCGGTTCAGCTGTATCACCTCTCCGAGGAGATCATTCATATCTATTTCTTCGATATCATGGGCTTTTCTTCCTGCCCTCGAATATTCAAGCAGATCGATAATTATTTTACGCATCCTTGCAGCCCCATCGGTGGCAAAGTGAATGTATTGCCTGGCTTTATCGTCGAGCTGGCCTTCATATTTTTTCTGAAGCTGTGTAAGAAAGCTGGTGACCATTCGCAAAGGCTCCTGTAAATCGTGTGAAGCTATATATGCGAACTGCTCCAGCTCGGCATTGGAGATGGCCAATTCTTCGACTCTTTTAACGACCTGCTCGTTTAGGTCTTTCAGCGATTCTTCATTCTTTATGAAACGTTCTTCCGCTTCCTTCCTTTCTGAAATATCGCGTGCAATATTCGACGCCCCGATGATATTGCCTTTAATGTCTTTTATCGGTGAAATTATCAGCGAAATAAATATACTAGTCCCATCTTTCCTGATCCTTTTTTTCTCATAGAATTCAACGAATTCGCCGCATTTAATTTTTTCCAGGATTTTTGGTTCTTCGTCTAACAGGTCAACTGGGGTAAGCATTGAAATATCTCTGCCCAGCGCCTCTTCCGGCGTATAGCCGAAAAGCTTTTCCGCTCCCCTATTCCAGCTGGTGATTATATCATCAATGGTGATACTGATGATGGCATCTTCCGAAGAGTTAACAATGGATACATATAGTGCCTGCTGTTCCTCGAGGTTCTTTCTTTCATTCACATCCCTGAAATTTACCACCACGGCACTCACCTCCGGCATATGAAGCATATTGGTTATAGTACCTTCAACCCAGATATAGCTGCCATCTCTTTTCTTGTTTCTTAGCAGCGTATGTACAGGCACGCCGGGATTTCTGAATACATCGAGCCTGAATTTTTTGATAAACTCAATATCATCCGGATGAACTAAATCGAGTACTGTTTTCTTATATACATCCTTGTTTGAATATCCGAAATTTTTCTCCACTGCAGGGCTGATATATTCTATCTTCCCTTTAGAATTTAGCAGGATCAGCATATCATGACTATTCTCTACCAGTGCCCGGTAACATTTTTCATTGATGCTGAGGAGCTCCTGGGTATTTTTTTGTTCAGTGACATCTCTGAAATTCGATACGATGGTATTTAATCCTTCCACTTCAAGCATATTTGTTATCGTACCTTCGATCCAAATATAATATCCATTTTTTTTCTTAACCCGCAATAAGGCCTTTACCGGCAGTTCCGGCGCATCGAACATCTGGTTAATAATCGCATTCACATTGTTCATATCATCAGGATGAACCAGGTCTGCTAACCGTTTCGGATAATCTTTTTCGCTTTCATATCCGAAGGTCCGCTCTACTTCCGGGCTAATATATTCCAGCTGTCCTTTCCTGTCGTAGAGGGTAATCATATCCTGGCTATTCTCGATAATGGAACGAAACCGCTTCTCATTAAACACAAGCTCCCGCTGCGATTTCTTCATTTCACTGAGATCGCGGCTGATATTAAGGTTCTCAATGATGGAAAGGTATTTATCCTCGGTCTCTTTTATCATCAGCTGTGCCTGCTTGAGCTGCGTTATATCATGGGAAGATACAAAGGCTCCGATGATAAGTTTCGTTTCATCATAAGCCGGTTTGTATTTTATGGAAAAATGCCGCTTGGAATTGTCGGCCAGATTAATCTGAATTTCTGTTTCAATAATCTTACCGCTAAACACCTTCTGGTAAATATTTTTTAAGTTTTCCAACGTCTGGCCCTGGGAATAATTAAGAATGGATTCCCCAGTGTGGATTTCTTTATCAAAATATTCGGCGTATTGACCTTTAAACTGATCGTTGAAAGTAATGATCTTAAATTCCGTATCGATCAACACAAAACTCTCCTCAGAATTAATCATAAGGAGGTCGAATTTGCGGGCAATACCTGTTAAGGGTTTTTTCCTGATAATTTTTTCTTCAGGGATAATCTCTGACTGTTTCATATTATAAATGCTAAACAAATGGATACTGCAATTGCTGAAATTGATCTTATTGTCAGCATTGTCGGAGGTTGAGAAGAAAACGGGAATCAAATCCGGGAGTATGGAATTTGGATTGCCATTGAAGTTTTTTTTACTTTTCAGCATGATCTTGTGTTCATAGTTATATCGGCGTTCAATAAAAATGAAAGACTATTCCCAGGGTTATCACACCACACTTTCTCTCTTCAATTTTATGATTGCTAATATGGTTATAAATCAAAAATAGATTTATTTTTAACCCTTCCAAATGTTTTTTTTATTTTTTATTACGGTCTCAGTTGTATTATTTATTGCACAATAAATGTAAGGTGGCAAACCTCCCATTACACAATTATTCGAAAAGATATTGTTGCTGCTTATTTTTAATCTAATTTGG